>CAZKHH010000017.1:0-27832 GCA_964552485.1 uncultured Dehalococcoidales bacterium
AAATCAACACGGCCCTGGTCATGATTAGCATTGTCATCGATGTGGAAAGAATCGGCTATTCCCGCGCGGTGAAGTGCTTCATCTGCGTACATGTTCCCGATGCCTGCGAGTATGTGTTGGTCGAGGAGTGCTGCCTTGATTGGAATGCGGTGCTTCGCGAGCAACTCCTCCAGCATTTCCGGTGTGAGGTCAACATCAAGTGGCTCGGGGCCAAGGCGCTGCAATAGCGGTTTAAGGTCCTCGTACATGCGCAGAGTGCCCAGTCGGCGCATGTCGACGAAGATCAGCCTTTCACCGTTTGAGAACTCTATGATTGCCCGGATCCTGTCTTCGGCCTTCGGTGTATCCAGAAGAAGCGCACCCGTCATGCGTAGATGCAGCACCATGCCGCGATTGCGCTCAAGGAGCAAAATCAGGTGCTTACCGCGTCGGAGCACGGCACGCACTGTCGAACCGTATGACGCTCGCAGTGCCTCGGAGCCAGCCGCCCCTGCAATTGATGGGTCAGGGAGGGAAATGCCGGTTATGCTCGAACCCGCAATCCGTGGTTCGATGGCGCGACGTATTGTCTCAACCTCAGGCAGTTCCGGCATGGGAGCATAGTGTACCGGTGCGGGACACGGTTACCAAGCGGCAATCGTGTATAATCGTACGCTGCGACTGATTAACCGTGTGCCTGGAGGCTGCATGTACAGGATTGTTGAGCAGGAAGACCTCACACCTACGATACACCTTCTGAAGATTGAGGCGCCCCGTGTCGCCAGGAAGGCCCAGGCGGGACAGTTCGTTATTCTCCATCACGGTGAGGAAGGTGAACGGATACCGCTGACGATAGCTGACTGGGACCGCGATGGCGGCACGGTTACCGTGGTATTCATGGAAGTCGGCGCCAGTACCCGGAAGTTCGCCGAACTTAGGGCAGGTGATGCAATCGATGATTTCGTTGGGCCGCTGGGCAAGCCCACGGAGATCGATAAGTATGGGACCGTGGTGTGTGTGGCAGGTGGATTCGCAATCGCCACCATTGTGCCGATCGCCCGCGCTATGAAGGAGGCAGGCAACAGGGTCATCTCAATTATGGGGTTCCGCTCAAAGGAGCTTGTCTTCTGGGAAGACCGGCTCGGGAAGTTCAGCGATGAGCTTATCGTCACGACCGATGACGGCACATATGGGCGGAAAGGCCTTGTTACTGAGCCGCTGAAGGAATTGCTCGATACGAGCCATATCGACCGGGTGGTTGCCATCGGGCCGACCGTCATGATGAAGTTCTCGACTCTTACAACCAAGCCTTCGGGTGTGAAGACCATCGTCAGCCTTAATCCGATAATGGTCGACGGTACGGGCATGTGCGGAGCGTGCCGGGTGGAAATCGGCGGGGAAACGAAGCTTGCATGTGTTGACGGCCCCGATTTCGATGGTCATCTGGTCGACTGGGACCTGTTGCTCAGTAGACAGAAGGCCTATCTCGAGCAGGAGAGGCAGTCGATGGAGCTCCACGAACACGTCTGCAATGGAGGTGGGCACTGTGGCCAAGAAGGACATTAATCTGAACCGCGTCCCTATGCCCAAACAGTCCCCCGAGGAGCGGAGACGCAACTTTGAAGAAGTCTCCCATGGCTACTCTAGGGAGCAGGCTACCCAAGAGGCAAACCGGTGTCTCCAGTGCCCGAAGCCATTGTGCAAGGGGGGATGTCCCGTAAACGTTGACATTCCCGAGTTCATCAAGGCTTTAAGAGAAGGCGACATGTCCGAGTCCGCTCAAGTCCTTCGAGGCAAGAACGCGCTACCAGCGGTGTGCGGTCGGGTGTGTCCTCAGGAATCACAATGTGAAGAAGCGTGCGTACTCAACAGGCAGGGCGCTCCAATCGCGATCGGCCGACTCGAGCGCCACGTTGCAGACTGGGCTCTGGAGCACGAACATGGCGAATCTGCGGCGGCTGCGCCGACCGGCAAGCGCGTGGCGGTTGTAGGTGCTGGTCCGGCGGGACTTACCTGCGCTGCGGAACTGGCAAAGATGGGACATGCGGTAACCTTGTTTGAAGCCCTTCACACTTCCGGCGGCGTGCTCAAGTACGGTATCCCTGAATTCAGACTTCCGAAGAAGATCGTGGAGTCGGAAGTCGACTACGTGCGCTCGCTTGGCGTCGATATCGTCCTCGATAATGTGGTCGGACGGACCGAGACCGTCGACGATCTGTTTGAAGAGGGATTCGACGCGGTCTTTCTCGCACCCGGCGCTGGTGCGCCTATGTTCCTTACTATACCCGGCGAGAACCTGAACAATATCTATTCCGCGAACGAGTTTCTGACACGCGTGAATCTGATGAAGGCGTACCGGTTTCCCGAGTTCGACACGCCGGTCAGCGTCGGACGACGCGTCGCCGTATTCGGCGGAGGAAACGTGGCTATGGATGCCTCGCGTTGCGCGTTGAGGCTTGGTGCGGAAGAAGTCTATGTGATCTACAGGCGCTCCAAGAACGAGATGCCCGCACGAGCAGAAGAGCGCGAGAATGCTGAGGAAGAAGGCGTCATCTTCAAGCTGCTTACAAATCCGAAACGTTTTCTCTCCGATGAACAGGCAAACGTAGTGGGCGTTGAGTGCTACGAGATGGAATTGGGAGAGCCGGACGAGAGTGGCAGGCGCCGGCCTGTTGCCAAACCCGATACGGATTTCGTGCTGGACATTGACACCGCAATCATCGCTCTCGGTACCCGTCCCAACCCTGTCATTCCGTCTACGACCCCCGGCCTCGAACTCACGAAACAGGGAACAATCGTTACCGACTTGCAGACGGGCCGAACCAGCCGGGAGGGTGTCTGGTGCGGAGGAGATATGGCCACCGGCTCGGCCACGGTCATCAGTGCGATGGGAGCCGGCAAAAGGGCTGCAGTCGACATCGACCGCTACCTGCGAAGAGACTGAGCGCACCCGTTCTCTAGGTCACCGGGCGCATGGCAGACCAGTTCGGGCCGGCTTTGAGGTCGACCTTGAGGTGCACCGTCAGCTCCACAGCGCTGTGCATGAGTCTACGCACAATCTCTTTGACATGCTCCTCCTCGGCCTTTGGAACCTCAAACAGCAGTTCATCGTGTATCTGGAGCAGCATCGTGCTTGCGAGGTTCTCTTCCTGAAGCGCTTCGTGGATGCGCAGCATCGCCACTTTGATGATGTCCGCCGAGGTGCCCTGGACCGGGGCGTTGATGGCCATTCTCTCCGCCGCTTCGCGAATCTGACGATTTGGTGAGGCTATCTCTGGTATCGGACGGCGCCTTCCAAGAAGCGTCCTGACGTAGCCGTTGGAGCGGGCAAACTGCTTCGTTTCCTCGAGCCACGTGTGTACTCCGCGATACTGCTCGAAATACGCCTTGATGAAAAGGGAAGCTTCGGCGCGCGAGAAGCTTGTAGCCTGTTCCAGACCGTAGTCGCTCATGCCGTACACTATGCCGAAGTTGATTACCTTGGCTGCTCTGCGCATCTCGGGAGTAACGTCTCCCGGAGACACGCCGAACACGGTGCTTGCCGTGGCACTGTGTATGTCTTCGTCCGATTGGAAAGCGCGGACGAGTCCTTCGTCGCCGGAAAGATGCGCAAGTGCGCGCAAATCTATCTGCGAGTAGTCGGCGCTGAGTAGCAGCGAACCGGCCGGTGCAATTACTGCCTCCCGTATCATCCGGCCCTGCTCTGTCCGAATGGGCAGGTTCTGCAGGTTCGGTTCACTTGAGGAAAGCCTTCCTGTCGCAGTCCCGGTCTGCGTGAAGGTTGTATGCAGTCTTCTCGTCCGTGGATTCACAAGACGTGGCAGCGCGTCAACATACGTTGACTTGAGCTTCGCAAGCTGTCTGTACTGGAGGACCAGTTCAACTATCTCGTAGTCGCATCGCAGCGCCTCAAGTAGTGAAGCCTCGGTGGAGTACCCCGATTTCGTCTTCTTGCCGCCGGGTAGCTGCAGTTCCTTGAACAGCACTCCTCCGAGCTGCTGGGGCGAATTCAAGTTGAAGGAGTGCCCGGCCAGTTCGTATATGTGTTCCTCGAGCGTCGCGATTTCCTTTGACAGCCTTCGGGACATTGTCTGGAGGGTCTCCGTCTTCAGCAGGATGCCCTTTTCTTCCATGTCGGCAAGGACGGAGACAAGCGGCAACTCGACGTCTTCGAATAGCCCTTGCATCTCTTTCTCCGCAAGTTCGGTGATAAGGCCCTCTTTCAGCAGTCGACATGCGCCGGCGCACTCCGCCATCCATTCCCCGACCTGGGCTGCAGACGCGGGTGGAGGTGGGCAATCCTCGATCGAGGTGCCCAGCCGGTTGAATGCGAGTGCGGGAAGTGTCACGTTTTTCTCGCCCGCCAGGTGAGCAGCGATCGATGTGTCGAAACTCAGACCCTTGAGTGTCAGGTGATGGGGTGCAAGGAACCTGATGACGGATTTCGCATCCCCGCACACCTTCGATATGGACGGATTCTCGATGACACCCCGCAGGAATTCGAGCGGGCGCTCCAAAGACAGTTGATTGGGCCGGCTTGTGGATGCCCCCGCCGCTACGAAGAAGGTCGTGCTGGCAGTTGATATGCCGAGCCCCATCGTGCCGGTCGCGTTCGGGATGCTGGCAGACCGTCGCTGTTTGGTCCGCTGCCCGTTGCCACGGTACACAGATAAGACAAGCTCTTGTGAATCGCCGAGCTCTGCGACTGCGCTGTCCTTCTCTTCCGCTGTTGTAGGTATGCGGACATCCAGAGGTGTAGCGACAGCAGCAGGTGTATCAGGGTTCCCATGTACTGCTGCAACCGTTGGAAGCCTTGCCATCAGCCTGGTGAATTCAAGTTCCTTGAATAGTTCCTGTACGCGTTGTAGATCGTATCCACCGATGACGCAGTTCTCGAGCGAGAGATGCACCGGTGCGTCCAAGAGGATGGTTGCCAGGCGCTTGCTCATCGTGAATTGCTCTCTGGACGATGCGAGTGCCGAGCGTGCTTTGGGGGGTGCTTCAGAGGCATGCGCCAGAATACTGTCGACGTCACCATATTCCGTTACGAGCTTGACGGCCGTCTTCTCACCCACCCCCGGAACCCCGGGGATATTGTCAGAAGTGTCTCCTACCAGTGCCTTGTACGTCGAAAGCTGGTCCGGCCGCACACCGAATCGTTCCTCAACCGCTTTCTCGTCGTAAGAGCGTGCTTCGCTGAAAGTGCGACCGGGCAGCAGCACCGACACTCCCGGGCGGACAAGTTGCAGCAGGTCCCGGTCGCCGGTCAGGATGGCTACGTCGATGCCGGCCTCACGCGCCTGCTCGGAGAGAGCGCCCAGTATGTCATCGGCCTCGTATCCCTTAGCCTCGAACGATGGCATTCCCAGGGCATCAACCAGTTCGTGTGCTCGCGCGATCTGTCCCTTCAGCTCCTCCGGCGTTGCAGGACGGTGTGCCTTGTATTCTGCGTACTCCTCGTGGCGGAACGTAGGGGCCGGGTAGTCGAAGGCTATTGCCCAATGGGTCGGCTTCTGGTCTGCTATGACTCTGAAAAGGGTGTTGACAAAGCCGTAGACCGCGTTGACCATTTCGCCCGTGCGATTCACTGTGAGAGGAGGGAGAGCGTGGTATGCCCTGTGGACGAGGGCATTCCCGTCTATCAACAGCAGCAATTCATGCTCGGCCACGGCCCCATTATACGTTCAAAGCCCCATGGTATACTAACAATCCGTGAAGAGGGACCTCCTTTCCGTTACTGACCTGACGCCGGATGCAGCGGTGGAGCTGCTGGAACAGGCGCTGATCATGAAAAAGGGTGGCATGCGCTGCCTCCTGCCATGGCGCTCGGTCGCACTGTTGTTTGAGAAACCCTCCCTCAGGACGCGCGTCAGCTTTGACCTTGCTGTGACGCAACTTGGTGGACACCCTGTTTACCTTTCTCCGCAGGAGGTGGGCCTCGGTCAGCGCGAGCCGGTTGCTGATGTGGCCCGCGTGTTGAGCCGGTATGTCGACTGCCTCGTTGCAAGAGTTAATCACCACGAGACGCTTGAGGAACTGTCAGCGCAAGCCTCCGTCTCCGTGATAAATGCGCTCTCGGATAAGGAACACCCCTGTCAGGCCATTGCTGATCTGCTCACCGTTCGTGAGGTCGCCGGCAGCCTCAAAGGAACGAAGCTGGCCTACGTCGGCGATGGCAACAACGTTGCCCGGAGTCTTGCGCTTCTCTGCGGGATGGTGGGTGTCGACTTCTCGATAGCTTCGCCTGAGGGTTACCACCTTGACACGGCCACGCTCGAGCGGGCCGCGTCCATGGCTGCTCTTTCGGGGGCCCGTTTCCACTCCGGTACAAATCCGGTGGAAGCAGTAAGCGGCGCCCGGATCGTATACACGGACACATGGACGAGCATGGGCCAGGAGGGAGAGGCGGAGGAGCGACGCAGCCGCTTCGCAGGTTACCAGGTGAATGCGTCCCTGCTTCGCCATGCCGATAGTCATGCGAAGTTCATGCATTGTCTTCCAGCACATCACGGGGAAGAAGTCACGAGCGAGGTCCTGAACGGTGCCTCGTCCATAGTCTTTGAACAGGCGGAGAACCGGCTGCATGCTCAGAAGGCACTGCTGGCTCAGATCCTCATACCTGCCGATTAGAGAGGAGAGTTGATGTCCAGGCCCATTGTGGCACTCGTTGGCAGGACCAACGTCGGCAAGTCAACACTGTTGAACCGTCTCGTTGGCTCACGTGTTGCCGTGGTCGATGACCGGCCGAATGTGACAAGAGACCGTGTCATCATTCCGTATACCCGGGATGACAGGGAGATGCTCCTTGTCGATACTGGCGGATGGGCGGGTGACGCCGCCACGGCGTTGGAT
Organism: uncultured Dehalococcoidales bacterium; assembly: GCA_964552485.1. GTDB lineage: Bacteria > Chloroflexota > Dehalococcoidia > GIF9 > AB-539-J10 > SKVJ01. The sequence continues at coordinate 6,832 of CAZKHH010000017.1, forward strand.
GCGAAAGTCAAGAAGCAGGCTGAGCTGGCAATGCAGCAGGCGGATGTGATTGTCCTCGTGGTTGATGTCCAGGACGGCGTGATACCCGCGGACGAAGAGGTCGCGGAAATGGTCCGTACGGCAGCCAAGCCTTCGATGCTTGTCGTCAATAAGGTTGATTCGCCGCATCATGAGCCGGCTGCATCAGAGTTCTACCGGCTCGGCATCACTTCCACCGTTACGTTGAGCGCATACCACAATCGAGGCATAAACGACTTCGGGGAAGCACTGCTCGAGTTGCTTCCACCACAGGCTCCGGAACCACCTGTGCCCTCGGACACCGTGCGGATTGCGATTGTGGGACGCCCAAATGCGGGTAAGTCGACGCTGCTCAACGCGCTTCTTGGCGACGAACGCACTATAGTTGACGAAACGCCGGGCACCACGCGGGATTCAATCGACGTTGAAATGCAGTGGCAGGGGCGCAGGCTCATACTCGTTGATACGGCCGGCATACGCCGGAAGTCCCGCGTCGAATATGGTATCGACTACTTCTCAGTGCTGCGTTCGATCCAGTCTATCGACCGCGCCGATGTCGTGCTGCTTGTAATCGATGCGACTGAACCGGCGACGAGCCAGGATATCACCATCGCGCGCTATGTGCTCGAGTCCGGTAGAGGACTGTGCATGGTCGTCAATAAGTGGGACCTCATGCCGGAGGAGCTTCGTGAGAGACACAGGACATGGATGAAGCAACGGCTCGAGTTTCTGTCCTTCGTTCCCGTCCTTCATATCTCCGCTCTCCACGGATTGCATGTCAGGCAGACGCTCCATCGCGCTCTCGAGGTCTGGGAGGCACGCAGGCAGCGGTTGTCGCGCTCGGTGGTCGACAGTGCCGTTAAGGAGGCCGTTGAACAGCATGGGCCGCCACGTGTGGGGACACGGCGACTGGATATCGTGTGGGCGCATCAGGACGACGATAAGCCGTGGCAGTTCGTGCTGCATGTCAATGACCCGCAGCTTGTCCCTCCAACGTACCAGCGATATCTCGAACATCAACTCAGACAGAAGTTCGGCTTTCGGGGCGTGCCCGTTCATCTGGCATTCGTCAAGGCTGGCAGGCGCAGGCCGGGAAAGGAGGACTCATCGAAGCAATGAGATGGGTCCTGCCGCTGGCAGGGCTGCTTGGGCTGGCATACTTCCTGGGGTCGATTCCGGTCGGCCTTATCATCGCGTGGCTGAAAACGGGCGGCGACCTCCGGAAGATGGGCAGCGGCAGGACGGGAGCCACAAATGTGATGCGTTCTGCCGGCAGACGTCTCGGCTTCCTTACACTGTTTCTGGATGGTCTCAAAGCGGGGCTCGCGGTAATCATCGCCACGGTACTGTGGCCTCACATCGAAGCCTGGGGCGGAGCACCGATGGGAGTGGTTATCGTACAAGTCCTCTCGGGAATGGCGGCAATCATCGGACACAATCGGCCGCTTCTTGCCGGTTTCCGCGGAGGGCGCGGTGTGTCATCGTACTTCGGGACGATGTGTGTAATACACCTTCCTGCCGCACTCCTCGGTATTGAAGTGCTTGCCCTGGTTGCGTTGCTCAGTCGCTTCATGTCGCTGGGCTCCATCCTGGGTGGCCTCACGACGTTTAGCCTCCTCGTCGTACTGTATGTGATGGGTTGGGCGGTCCTGCCACAGGTGGTGTACTCGGGCGTCGCGGTTGGAATCCTCATCTATGAACACAGGGACAATATCGCGCGTCTGAAAGCTGGTACCGAGAGGAAACTCTACTAGCTTTGTTCTATGGCGAACGTAGCAGTCATTGGCAGCACTAGTTGGGGAACGACCCTCGCGGCTCTCATGGGGCGTGTGGGACATGATGTCCGGCTGCTCGCGCGCACACAACAGGAAGCAGAACGGGAGGGGATCTCCTCGCCGGCGTATCGTGCCACGTGCGATGCGCAGATGGCCTTCGACCGCGTAGGTCATATTCTCTGGGCCGTGCCCTCGCAGACCATGCGGGCCAATGCGGAGCGATTCGGTCCCTGCTTGCATGAGCCCGTCTGTCACACAAGCGTAGCCAAGGGACTCGAGGTCGAAACAGGCATGAGGATGTCGGAGGTCCTCGCGGACGTCCTGCCGCGTGATGCGCAGTCTGCGTTGTGCGCATTGTCCGGCCCGAACCTTGCCCGCGAGATCGCGGAGGGACTGCCGGCTGCCGCAGTAGTGGCTTCGGCGGATATGACCATGCGTAAAGAGGTGCAGCGGCTGGTCGCTTCACCCCGCTTCATGACCGTGCCGAGTGATGACCTCGTTGGAGTGGAACTCGCCGGTGCGTTGAAGAACATCGTGGCGCTTGGCGCCGGGATGATGGATGGCCTGGGCCTGGGCGACAATGCAAAGGCTGCGTTCATTGCGCTGACCTGGAGCGAAGTCATTTCTTTCGCTGTGGAGATGGGCGCACGAGAGTCGACGCTGTACGGACTCGCCGGAGTCGGCGATGTGGTGGCAACCTGTGTCAGTGACCTGAGCCGTAACCACTACCTTGGCAGCGAAGTGGCGAAGGGTAGACGTCTTGAAGACGTGCTTGAGTCGATGCAGCATGTTGCGGAAGGCGTACACACAGCGCTGGCGGTACACCGGATATGCGACGAAAGAAAGCTCGAGGCTCCCATAATGACATCCGTCTATCGGGTCCTGTTCGAGAACTATCCGGTGGCACGGGCGGTTGCCCGCTTCACCGGGCAGGTACAGCGCAGCCGTTGATACTGATGGCCTAGTCGGTGGGCAGAGTTCGAGCCAATTCCTCGAAGAGGTCGCGCTGTTTGCGATTCAGTTTAGCCGGCGTCACCACCCTGACGTGTGCGTAGTGGTCTCCGCGCTTCTTAGTGCGCGAATCATATATGCCCATGCCTTTCAGTCGGATGGTCTTCCCCGATTGCGTGCTCGAAGGAATGCGGATGCTCTGCGTTCCGCCAGGCACGGGTATTTCGACCTCGGTGCCCAGCGCTGCCTGAGCGAAATTGACCGATACCTCGCTGTGCGTGTCAATGCCTTCTCGCCGGTAGAGTTCGTGAGGCGTCACTTCCAGTTCCACGAAAACGTCGCCCGCTCGTCCGCCGTTTACTCCTATGCTTCCCTGTCCTTTGAGCTTGATGGATTCGCCGTCATCGATGCCCGAGGGCACGTCGACTTTCAGAACCCTGTTCGTTGTGACTTGCCCTTTGCCTCTGCAGTGCGGGCACGCCTGTGACACAAAAGTGCCGGTGCCGTTGCAGCGAGGGCACCGCACAACGTGGCTGAACCGGCCGAATATGCTCTGCTCCACGCGGCGGACCTGCCCGGCGCCTCTGCAGTCGGGGCAACGCTCGGGTGGATGCCCTTCGGCCGCGCCCGTACCCCGGCAAGCGGGACATACTTCCGCGCGGCGTATGCTGAATTCCCTGGTACACCCGAATGCGGTGTCTTCGAATGAAAGCTTGAGCTTGACCCGGAAGCTTTCGCCCGCCTGTGGCCTGTGGGCAGCTGTCTCGGTGAACGCTCCGCCGAAGAATGTCTCGAATATCTCACCCAGTCCCCCGAATCCGAAATCGCCGTAGCTTGCCGAACGAGCTCCCGCACCCGAGTGTCCGAACATGTCATACTTCCGGCGCGCTTCAGGATCGCAAAGGCACTGGTAGGCCTCGTTTATCTCCTTGAATCTTTCTTCAGCATCAGCCGCGCGATTACGGTCGGGGTGATACTCAAACGCCAGTTTCCGGAACGCCTTGCGGACCTCTTCTCCGTTTGCGTCACGTCGCACGCCGAGCACTTCGTAATAGTCGCGTCTTACCTGCATTCTGACTCTCCGAATCATAAATTGTAAGCTTCGCGGACGCGTGCTGACAAACCGCCTACGGGTGTGACGACTCGCGGCGACACACGGCACGTTCGAGTTCCGATGCTATAATCCCGCCTGTGAACAGCACGGATGTACGCGACATCGTCACGGGCTACAGTAAGAACAGGATACAAGGCCCGCACCTCGTGCCATCAGCCGTGCTCATCCCCCTGCTGTGCAAAGACGATGAGTTGCACGTGCTATTGACGGAGCGCACTCAAGAGGTCCGCTCCCATAAGGGGCAGGTGTGCTTTCCTGGGGGGGCTGTTCACCCCGAAGACAGCACTCTGCTCGCGACGGCTCTGCGGGAGGCGTGGGAAGAAACTGGAGTAGAACCCTCGGACGTGGACGTACTTGGAGAGATTGACGACAACGTAGTGGGCAGCACAGGCTATATCATCACTCCCTTCGTCGGTTTCGTGCCGTATCCATACGCCTTCACGGCGAATGCATCCGAGACGCAGGAGATTTTCTTCGTGCCCCTGTCAGTGCTTATGGATCCTGCGCGCTTCTACGAACAGGAACGCGTCATAGGTCAGTACTATTATCATGGGCCGGTGTGCGACTACGACGGCCACATAATCTGGGGCGCGACAGCGCGCATTTTGAAGCACCTCACAGGACTCCTTGGCGAGCACGGAGACGCTCCCGGACGGATATCCTGCACACCCTCGTCACATTAGCCTCCGCGTTCCGTAGTCTCTCTTGTCATGTTCTCACACCATGTTAGATTTCGTCGTCTCGCTTGACAGAAAATTTGGATGGGCGCTACACTGCAGAGAACAACACGGAGGTTGCGTTTTGGCATATACACAGGACGACATGGATCAAGAACTCGATACTACGGCCGATGTGTCTGAAGAGATGCGTCGTGCGTGTGAGGCTCTATGCCGACTTCTTGATTCATCCGGCCACGGTCCGGAGCATTCCGAACCTCGATATGTGATCAGTGTCGCATCGCGGATGGTCGGAATTGAGGCTCACAGGCTGCGTCATTACGAGAGGCTAGGCTTCGTTCGCCCGGGCCGGTCCGGCGGAAACACCCGCCTTTATTCTCAGGAGGACATTAATCAGCTGAGTTGCGTGAAGACGCTTATAAATGATCTCGGGTTAAATGCTGCGGGCGTGCAGTTTGCGCTTGCACTGATGTCTCGCGTCGATGAACTGAGCAGACAGCTTGACGCGATGTCACGCCGTGTTGGCCGACTCGAACGGCGGAAGCAGAACGCAAACGCCACCGACACAAGCAAGAATGGAGAGTACTAATCAATGGCAATGAATCCCGGCGCTGATCCTATTGGCCCGGATCAGTTTACAGAACAAGCCCAGCAGGTGATTGCGGCCTCACAGCAGTATGTGCGCCAGTTCCAGCACAACCAGTGGGATGTGGAGCATCTCGGCCTTGCGCTGGTAGAACAACAGGAAGGCCTCACCGGCAAGGTATTCGAGGAACTCGGTGTAGATGCCGCTCGTGTTGGAAACGCATTCAGGCGTGTACTCGAGTCGTACCCCAAAGTTGCCTACCAGGCCGCTCAGATATACGCGACTCCGCGTATCCAGCGGGTTCTTCAGTTGGCTCGCGAGGAGGCTCAACGGTTCCGCGATGAGTACATCAGCAGCGAGCATATCCTGATAGCGATTGCTGGCGAAGGCACCGGAGAATCCTCACGAATCATGTCGGAGAACGGCATCACCAAGGAGAGCGTGTACCAGGCTCTGCAAAAGGTGAGAGGTGGACACCGGGTAACTGACCAGCACGCGGAGAGCAAGTACAGGTCGCTTCAGAAATACAGTCATGACCTGACCGAGATGGCTCGACACGGCAAGCTCGATCCGGTCATAGGTCGCGAGAAAGAAATACGCCGGACTGTTCAAATCCTGGCGAGACGCACTAAGAACAATCCTGTGCTCATCGGCGATGCCGGTGTGGGCAAGACCGCCATTGCCGAAGGCCTTGCGCAGCGGGTCGTAGCAGGTGATGTACCGAGTTCTCTGCGCGACAAAAGGGTAGTGGCTCTCGATCTGGCTGCACTCGTGGCGGGCAGCAAGTTCCGCGGTGAATTCGAGGAACGGCTCAAAGCGGTGCTGGACGAAGTGCGCCAGGCGAGCGGTGAAGTCATCCTGTTCATCGACGAGTTGCATACGGTTGTTGGTGCAGGTGGTGCAGAGGGCGCCATAGACGCGTCCAATATGCTTAAGCCTGCGCTGGCACGTGGGGAACTGCAGTGCATCGGCGCGACCACCCTCGACGAGTATCGTCGCTTTATTGAGAAAGACCGCGCACTGGAGAGAAGGTTCCAGCCGGTCTTCATCGGCGAGCCGGATGTGGAGACGACGATTGAGATTCTGAAGGGCCTCAGACCACGCTACGAGGCTCACCATGAGACCGTGAAGATCGATGACTCTGCCCTGGTCGCTGCAGCGAAACTGTCCGAGCGGTACCTGTCTGACCGTTTCCTTCCCGACAAGGCAATCGACTTGATAGATGAGGCTTCCAGTCGGCTCAGGCTTGACCTGGAGAGCGCGCCCAGAGAAGTACAGGAACTGGAACACCAGATCCGGCAGTTGAGGGATGAGGAGGACTCGGCGGCTCAGCGTCACGACTATGAGAGTGCTGCCGCCCTCAAGACGGAACTGGCCAGGCTTGAAGCGCAGCACGACGAAGCGAAGCGTGCATGGCAGGCAGAGAAGACCCTTGACGGGACCGTACGGGATGACGATATTGCATCGTTGATATCCGAATGGACTGGAATCCCTGTGTCACGCATGCTCGAATCCGAGGCCGGCAAGCTCGTCCATATGGAAGAGCGTCTACATGAGCGCATCGTCGACCAGGAGGAAGCTGTCTCGGCCGTATCCGAGGCAGTGCGTCGCAGCCGCGCCGGCCTGAAAGACCCCAATCGTCCGATTGGAAGTTTCGTGTTCCTTGGCCCTACCGGAGTCGGCAAGACCGAGCTTGCCCGTGCCCTGGCGTGGTTCCTCTTTGATGATGAGGAGGCCATCGTCCGACTCGATATGTCCGAGTACATGGAGAAGCATACGGTGTCGAGGCTTATCGGTGCGCCTCCCGGCTACGTTGGATTCGAAGAAGGAGGACAGTTGACCGAGGCCGTCAGGAGACGACCGTACAGGGTCATTCTGTTCGACGAAATAGAGAAAGCGCACCCCGATGTGTTCAACATCCTGCTCCAGTTACTCGAGGATGGCCGCCTGACCGACGGACATGGAAGAACCGTCGACTTCAAGAATGTGGTCGTCATCATGACGAGCAACCTGGGAACGTCAGACTTTCAGCGGCAGGCCATCGGCTTCGCGCGTGGTGAAGAACTCGGTGAGACGGACATGCGCAAGAGTATCGAAGCCGAGTTGAAACGCGCCTTCAGGCCTGAACTGCTCAACCGCATAGACGACGTTGTGATATTCAAGCCGCTGGGTGAAGAGCATCTGCAGCACATAGTCGAGTTGATGCTGAAAGAGACTAGCGAGAGGCTTGCGGAGCAATCTATCACTCTCGAGGTCGACGACGAAGCCAAGAAATGGCTCATCCGGGCCGGATACGATCCGGTGTTTGGTGCTCGTCCACTGAGGAGGGCAATTGAACGCTACGTGGAGAATCCGCTCTCATCACGGATCCTTGGTGGTGAGTTTGACGAGGGAGACCACATTAGGGTAGGTGTCGGCGACGACCAATTGACATTTGCCAAGTAGCACCGAGAGGGGGCAGGCCATCCGGCCTGTCCCCTTTATCTGTTTGCCCCATTCGTACGGTATAATCTGTACCTGTGGAGCGAGAAACCCCCCGGGCCGATCGTCGGCTCGCAATCCTTTCCATCTCCGTCACTGTCGTTCTCTGCGTCCTGATCCTGTACCAGCGGGAATTCCTGGACGAGATATCGACATGGGGGTATGTGGGCTGCTTCCTGGTGAATGTCATCGCTAGCGGCACCTTCGTGGTCCCCGGTACGGGCGCAATAATCACCTTCACGCTCGGTGGTGTGCTGAATCCGGCGATTGTTGGGATAGTTGCAGGACTGGGAGAAGCAACCGGGGCAGTGGGTGCGTATCTTACCGGCTATGGGGGACGCGGTATCCTTATCAATGGCCGACTCCAGGAAAGGTTCTCCGGCCTGATGCAGAAACATGGTTCAAAGGCCATGTTCCTCATGGCTGCTCTCGTTAACCCGATCTACTATCCTTTTGCGGTATGGATGGGCGTTCTGCGGGTGAGAGTCGGAAGGTTCTTCTTGTATACGCTGCTTGGGAGAACCTTCAAAAACATGCTGCTCGCCTATCTTGGCTACTTTGGCATGCGGACCGTTCTCCAGTGGCTTGGAATGGACGTATGACTTGTGTGAACACGTGTGCATACGGTATATTTCTACTCTCGTGGGGCTGTAGCTCAATCGGGAGAGCGTTTGACTGGCAGTCAAAAGGTAGTGGGTTCGAATCCCATCAGCTCCACCATATTTCTTCCTGTACGCGCAGGCCTTCGTTTCTCCACCGTTCGGTAGGATGTGAAGCAGGGTGGTAGACGCTAATCAGCCAGGCAGGCATATAGTCGTAGTCTTCGGTGGACTTGGCAATCTGGCCCGGCATAAACTCATCCCGTCCATTTATCGCCTCCATGCAAGTGGAGGAATCAGTCCGCAGTCGGTCCTTCTTGCGGTCGACGTGGATCGGTCTTACGACGACAGTGCCTACCATAATTGGCTTCTGGAAGTGGGCGAGTTCGAGGATGACAACACCTACGGCCGCTGGTGCCGGAGTCGCATCCACTACGAAAGCATTGAACCGCGTGCGGAAGAGTATTCCTCTCTTCGGAAACGCGTCGAGGAGATAGAGCACGATCATGACCTCCCCGGCAATCGCATCTACTATCTCGCCGTTCCCTTAGATGCCGTTGGCACGATTATCGGCGGACTTGCACGAGCAGGCTTGAACCGCAGTGATGGATGGACGCGTGTGGTGCTTGAGAAGCCCTTCGGGTACGACCTTGAATCCGGACGTGAGCTTACGCAGACGCTGCATCGGCACTTCGATGAGGAACAGCTGTTTCGCATCGACCATTTCCTTGGCAAGGATACCGTTCAGAACCTGCTCGCCTTACGTTTTGCAAATACACTGTTCGAGAACCTCTGGAACGCGAACAATATCGACAGCATCGAAATCACTGCTGCGGAGACGGTGGGGATAGAAGCCAGAGCCTCCTATTATGAGCGCGTTGGCGTGGTGAGGGACATGATTCAGAACCATCTGACACAGGTCCTTTCACTGATAGCGATGGAACCTCCCCGTGTTCTTGATGAACAGTCGATTCGCGCTGCCAAGATCGACCTCCTTGAAGCAGTCATACCGCCCAGCCCGGGCGATGTGGTCCTTGGCCAGTATGGTCCCGGGAGTATTGGTGGAAACCGGGTTCCTGCCTATACAGAAGAGAATGGCGTCGATTCACATTCGAGCACGCCGACATATGCAGCGGTCCGGCTGCGTGTGGAATGTGAGCGCTGGCAGGGCGTACCTTTCTACATACGGACGGGTAAGCGACTCGCCATGCGGCATACTCATGTCGCCGTACGGTACAAGTGCGCTCCGGCTTCTCTGTTCCATCCTGAAGAAGACACGTGTGGGCTGACGTCGAACCTGCTTCTCGTGACGCTCCAACCCGACGAAGGCTTTGACCTCCGCTTTCAGGTCAAACAACCGGGAGCGCGCTTCACACTATCCAATGAGCGGTTGCGGTTTCGGTATGGGGATGTATTCGGTCTGCTTCCCGACGCGTACCAGACGCTGCTCAAGGATGTAATGGTGGGTGATCGGACGCACTTCGTGTGTGATTCGGAGATTGAGAGGGCGTGGCGGCTATATGATGCTGTCCTGTCTTCTGACCTGCCGGTGCACAAGTACGATCCCGGGGGATGGGGACCGCGTGAAGCCGATGCCCTGGGTGCATCCTGGCTTGACCCGGAGGCTTTCCACCCGTGACCACCCCGCGGCCTGCCCCGGAAATCGCGCTACGTATGGCGTCCATGCGAATCCGTGACATCACCCTGACGATCGGTCCTGACACGCCTGTATATCCCGATAATGCTCCTGTGGAAGTGGAGGAAGTGAAGTCAATCGCGAAGGGTGACTCGAGCAACGTATCATTGTTCCATATCGGTTCACACACGGCTACCCATGTTGATGCCCCGCGCCATTTTTTACCCCAGGGTGTAGGAGTGGAAGCAATTCCACCTGATGTTCTCGTTGGTCCGGTTCGCATATTCCAGCTGGGCAAGGTGGACTGCATCGATAGGAGTCTGCTTGAAACGCTGGACTGGTCTGGAGTTACCCGGGTGCTCTTCGGCACGGGAAACTCGCTATTGTTGCAGGAGCGCCAGGTATATCTGGACTATGCGTTTCTGACTGCTGATGCCGCTGAGTTCCTCGTGGAACGGAGAATCCACCTCGTCGGTCTTGACTACCTGTCTGTCGAGCAGTACAAGAAGGCGGGCAGGCCAGTCCATCATACCCTGCTGGAGGCCGGAATTGTTGTTGTCGAAGGGCTGTGCCTCGCGGACGTGTCCGCCGACTGGTACGAACTCCTCTGCTTGCCCCTGAAAGTGAAAGGGGCTGATGGCGCTCCGGCTCGTGTGCTGCTAAGGGAGTATGCATGACGACATCGGTTCGTATTGTGCCGGCATTGCTGACTGATAGCCCGTCAGAATTGCGGGCGATGGTGGCATTAGTCAACTCTTTCGCGAACTATGTGCAGATAGACGTGATGGATGGCCAGTTTGTTCCATCCCGCAGCATCTCTGCCACGGACCTCGCCGGGATTGACATGGCCTTTCTATGGGAAGCGCACCTGATGGTTAGTCGACCGTGTGACCATATCCCGGCCTTTGTCGAGGCAGGGGCGACACGCGTGGTCATCCATGCTGAGTCGGGTACCGAAGCGGCGCGTGCTATCGCGCTTGCCCGTGACGCGAGCGTTGAAGTTGGGCTTGCATTGAACCCGGCAACTACGGTCGAAGAAGTGGAGTCCCTGCTCACGCAGGTTGATAGTGTGTTGCTGTTGACAGTAGAACCCGGATACTACGGCAGTCGCTTTCTGCCGGACGTGCTGCCGAAAGTGGCCGAGGTGCGGGCGCTTCGCGAGGACATCGCCATCGGTGTTGATGGCGGCATCAGGAGCGAAAACATACGGGAAGTTGCACGCTTCGGAGTGGATGATGTCTGTGTTGGCAGTGGCATCTTTCGGGATCCTGCGCCCGCGGAGGCGTATCGCCGTTTGCAGCAGCTTGTTGCAGATTACTGATGCATGTCAGTATCGTGGCGCCGCGCTGTGTGTCCACCGAACTGTTCGCGAAGTGCGGCGAGCATCCTTCCTCCGAATGGCGCTTCCTGCCGGGAACGGAATCTCTGCTGTAAGGCAAGCGTGATTACTGGAGCAGGGACGCCTTGTTCGACTGACTCCGCTACGGCCCAGCGCCCTTCGCCCGAGTCCGGTACGTAGGACTCGATACGCGATAGCCCGGGGTCATCTTCCAGCGCCCTTGTAGCGAGTTCGAGCAGCCACGATCGCACGACGCTGCCGTATTGCCACGCGCGTGATATCTCCGTCAGGTTCAGATCGAACTCCGCTTTGTGCTGCAGAAGCTCAAAACCCTCTGCATAGGCTTCCATCATGCCGTATTCGATGGCGTTGTGAATCATCTTGACGTAATGTCCGGCTCCCGATTTCCCGACGTACACGTAGCCGTTATCGTGCGACGGTGCAAGTGACTGGAAGACTGGTTCGAGGCGCTCGTAGGCGTTGCGATTGCCTCCGATCATGAGACAGTATCCGCTCTCAAGTCCCCACACGCCGCCACTGACGCCGACATCGAGTACGGAAATCCCTCTTTCAGCTGCGGCGGACGCTCGTCGCATGCTGTCCTTGTAGTAAGAGTTGCTGCCGTCGATGATAGTGTCCCCGTGCGACAGCGAGAAGGATAGTGCGTCTACCATGGAATCGGTGGGGGATCCGGCGGGAAGCATGACCCATACAGATCGAGGCGTCTTCAACCGGTCAACCAGTTGCTCTGGCCGCTCGACCGGGACGGCTCCCTCGGCTGACAGCGTTTGCATGGCGCTGCTCTCTCTGTCGAAGACAACCGCCTGATGACCGGCGCGCATCACCCTGCGTGCCATGTTACCGCCCATCTTCCCGAGCCCGATAAGTCCCAGTTCCATATCGCCTCCAGTCATCCTGGCTAGCATATCTCAGAGAGTGCACGTGCCATAAGGTCTACATCGTCACTATCAAGACTGATGCGTGCTACCGGTCGTCCGAGAGATTTCAACGCCTCCAGATCACCCTGTGCCTGCGCATCGGCCGCCACTCCGAACGTGTAAGGCTGTTCTGGCAGAGGGATGTCTGATGAGTGGGCAGCCACAATCTGGAGAAACCGTCCGGTCGGGGGGCCGCCTTTGTGCAACTGACCTGTGGAATGCAGAAACCGTGGTCCGTATCCGAACGTCGTAGCCACTTTGAAGCGTTCGCCCACCCGCTGGCGGAAGGCTTCGACAACATCATCTATCTCATTCCTTCGGGTCACGTATGCCATCACCGCGATATATGAGCCGGCCGGCATGTGCGCAATCAGCGAGCTGGGAGTCGCACCGGGTTCAGGCTCGGGCAGCGCCCCGTGCGCAACGTAATGCTCCAGAACCCCCTTTCCCGCGTCTTTTGCTCTCTGCACGTCTGGCTGGTTGAAGGGGTCGATGTGCAGCAAGGCACCCGCGCAGGCTGTAGCGTACTCCCATCTGAAGAACTCCGCCCCGATGTCGGTGGCATCAGCCAGGTCGATAGTCAGGCACGGATGGTCGGCAGCGGTGATAGCGTCGATGAGTGCGTCTAGACCTGCAGTTGTGTCAGACGCAAGCCGCATGTACACGAATGCCCGGTCGCTCGAATAGGAATCGATAGGAAGCGTGGGCTCGTCGACAACCGGCAGTATACCGGTGCCCTGTTTGCCCGTGCTTTCGGCAATGAGTTGCTCTGCCCACCAGCCGAAAGAGCGGAGGGTCGGCGACGTGATGATCGTCAGCTTGTCCCGGCCACTGCGCGCACAGCCTCCCATGTACGTGCCCAGCACAGTCGCGGGGTTATCGCGCTCTGCATGCGCAGTCCGGCAGGCCTGCGCCATCCCTGCCCCGGAATCATGCAACCTCTGGATATCGGCGCCGGCCAGTGCGCCCGGAACCAGACCGAAGAACGAGAGCACGGCATAGCGGCCCCCTATGTCCGGGGGATTGAGAAAGACCCGCCGAAAGCCACCGGTCGTCGCCAGTGCCTCCAGGCTGCTTCCTGGATCGGTGACGGCTATGAAATGCTGCCCCACATGCTCATTACCCGTCTGCGATGCGACCTGATTACGGAAGTACTCATAGAGCAGGTTCGGTTCCAGCGTGCTACCTGACTTGGAGGATACGATGAACACCGTTCGTTCAAGGGCGACCGATTCCCGCACACGCGTCACAGCTTCAGGAACGATCGAATCAAGGACGTGCTGGCGTAGGGCGTCGGTCTTCCCAAGTACGGAAGAGACCACTTCGGCTCCCAGGCTGCTGCCGCCCATGCCGAGAAGCACTGCCTCGGTATAGCCCTCCTGTGTCAGTTCGTCTCTTAGCCGGTCGAGTTGTCCGAGTTGAGCGGCCATGGTCTGTCCGAGGTGAAGCCAACCGAGGCGCTGCGCCATCTCGGCATCGTCACCTCGCCAGAGGCCGGTGTCGTGCTCCCAGATCCGTTCCTGAAACCGGATAGTGGAAAGCTCGCTGAGACATTGCTGAATCTCCAGTTCGGCGTCGGGAGGTGCATGTACGCTGCTGATGCGATTATTCATCGTTCTCCTCATCCGTCTCGTCCGCTCCGGGCTCAATCGATTCTCCGAAAACGTCCTGGTCGGAGCTCTCCGCCGGGTCTTCCACTTCTTCCTCTTCTTCTGGTTCCTCTCGCCGGCTCTCTTCTACGAGCGATGCCGGCTGCATCTGCTGTTCCATCGCCAGCACCTTTCCAAGTCTGCGCTTGTGCCTTTCTTCTCCGGAGAATCGCGCCATCAAGAAGGCAACGGTCAGCTCGGTCGCCACTTCGACTCCTACGACGCGTGCGCCGAGACACAGTACGTTCAGGTCGTCGTGCTCCACGCCCTGGTGCGCTGAATACGTGTCGTGGCATACGCATGCCCTGATACCCGGGGTCTTGTTGGCCGCAACGCACGCTCCCACTCCACTGCCGCAGATGAGAACTCCCCGGTCGACTTCTTCCGCGACCACTGCTGCCGCCAGGGCTGCAACATAGTCCGGATAGTCATCATCCGCGTCAAACTCATATGCGCCCAGATCGACGAAATCCACGCTATCACGCAAACGCTGGATGAGCGTCTGCTTAAGGTCGAACCCTCCATGGTCTGCCGCGATCGCTACCCTCAGTCTCATGCTGTTTCTTCCTCGATGAGGTTCGTTGCCGCCTCAACCACCCGCTCCACCGTGAAGCCGAAGCGCTGAAATAGCTCCTTGCCCGGTGCTGACGCGCCGAAACGGTCTATACCTATCGAAATGCCTCTCATCCCGATGTATCGCTCCCACCCGATGGTGGTTCCTGCTTCAATCGACACTCGTCTCCAGATGTCCGGCGGCAGCACGGCTTCCTTATAGTCCTCAGGCTGTGCATCGAACATCTCCCACGATGGCATCGACACCACTCTCACGGCGCGGCCCTCCTCAGCCAGCCTCTGCCCTGCCTCAACGGCTAGCGGTACCTCGGAACCTGTGCCAATCAGGATGACTTCCGGTGTCCGTTCCGGTTCGATAATCACATACGCGCCGCGTACGAGTTCGTGTGCGGAATCACCGCGTGATCTATCGATCACCGGTACGGACTGGCGGGAGAGGACGAGTGCCGTAGGGCCCGTCGTATTGGCTATGGCCACCCTCCATGCTTCGACTGTCTCGTACGCGTCTGCCGGACGTAGAACCGTGAGATTGGGGACCGAGCGCAGACCGAGAACCTGTTCAACGGGCTGGTGAGTTGGTCCATCTTCGCCAACCCCGATAGAGTCATGAGTGAAGACAAACACGACATGGAGGCCCATCATAGCTGCCAGTCTTACCGACGGGCGCATGTAGTCATAGAAGACAAGGAATGTCGAGGCATAGGGGAGTGCGCCACCGTGTAGCGCCATGCCGTTGCATATCCCGGCCATTGCGTGTTCACGAATTCCGAAATGGAGGTTACGGCCACTCCTGTTCGAGGAATTGAAGTCCTTCTCACCCGCAAGGTGTGTTTTTGTCGACGGGCTGAGGTCAGCACTGCCACCGATAATCGAAGGGATACGCGTGGCGAGGACCTTCAGCGCCTCCCCTGCGGTCGCTCTTGTAGCCGCCGGAGAGGTAAAAGACGAAAGCTCTTCAAGTCCGTTCTCCCAGTCATCGGGTAACAGGCCCCGCATTTCTCGCTCAAACTGCGCTGCATCATCCGGATGCGTGTTGTTGTACTGTTCAAAAAGATCGGCCCATTGCCTTTCCAACTGCGCACCCTGTGAGACGGCTTCTCGCATCTTCGTGAGGGCCTCTGCAGGGACGAAGAACGCTTCTTCGTGCGGCCACCCGAGCGCCCTTTTCGTGAGACGGGTTTCTTCCTCTCCGAGTGCCTCGCCGTGCGCTGCGGCAGTTCCCGCCTTGTTGGGACTGCCGAAACCAATGATGGTGCGGCATATGATTAATGTCGGGTGGTCGCTGTCGCTCCTCGCTGTTTTCAGGGCGGTATCGACGGCATTTGTATCGAAACCGTCGATTGGGCCCAGAACCTGCCAGCCGTAGGCTTCGAAGCGTCGCTTCACGTCTTCTGTGAACGTAGAGTTCACATCTCCTTCGATAGATATATCGTTGGAGTCGTACAGTGCTATCAGCTTGCCCAGTTTGAGATTGCCGGCGAGCGATGCTGCTTCGCTCGAGATTCCTTCCTGCATGTCTCCATCCGATACCATGCAGTATGTAAGATGATCGACGATATCGAATCCGGGCCGGTTGTATCGCGCCGTAAGCCATTGCTCCGCGAGGGCCATTCCGACTGCGTTGGCAAATCCCTGCCCGAGAGGTCCCGTCGTTGTCTCCACACCGGGGGCAATCTTCCACTCCGGATGGCCGGTTGCCTTGCTGGACCACTGCCGGAACAGCTTAAGGTCCTCCATGCCGATATCGTATCCGGTCAGGTAGAGGAGCGAGTAGAGAAGCGCTGATGCGTGCCCGGCCGAGAGCACGAAGCGGTCCCTGTTTGGCCAAGAAGGATTGCGCGGATTGTGCCTCAGGTGCTTGTGCCAGAGCACATACATCGTGGCTGCCATGCCAAGTGGAGCACCTGGGTGCCCTGATTTTGCAGCCTGAACCTGATCGATGGAGAGCGTACGGATAGTGTTGATGCAGAGGTCGTCACGTGAGTCGATGGTCATGTCTGCGCGGTAGTCCTCCTTGATGTGATGACGAGCATCCACGCGACATCGGAACCCTCGCGGAACGAGTCTCCCGACTGATCACGAGTTTGCGCTTCTAGGGTGGCATTCACGACTCGTAGTGTCAATGCAGGTCGTTTCCCTCGTAACCAGCGATTGATTGCGGCGACCTCAACCTACAGCCTGGCACGCGTAGCGCACTCCTTCTGCCCACGATGGGTAAACGTGCAGCAGATCGCCCACCGCGGATGCAGGAACCCCTGTTTTCATTGCTACAGCCATCTCGTGGATGAGTGTAGATGCTTCCGCTCCAATTATATGGCCGCCGAGCAGCTTCCCACTTCCCTGCTCCGACACTATCTTGAAGAACCCTTCTTTCTCATCCGCGACGATTCCCCGTGTGAGATTCGCGTACTCGAACCGCCCTACATCCACGCTCCATCCCTGTTCGCGCGCCTGGCTTTCAGTAAGGCCGACGCTTGCGACCTCGGGGTTGCCGAAGGTAGCTCTCGGGAAGACATCGTAGTTGATCTCTCTGTTGCCGCCATCCATGCAGTTGAGTGCGGCTACCTTGCCCTGCTCACCTGCGACATACGTGAACATGCGTCCACCTGTGACATCACCCGCCGCCCAGATATTGGGAGTTGTGGTCCTGTGTGTGCCGTCGACCTTGATGCCTTTGTGGTCGTGTTCAACTCCTGCTGCGGCAAGATTCAGTTCGGTCAAGTGTGCTTGCCTCCCCGTCGCTACCATTATCTCGCTGTGCGTGGCTGTCGTCTGGCGTCCTTGCTTGTTCTCGAACGTCAACGACTTGCCATCTGTGGATCGTTCCACATGCACTATTTTCACCTCGGTGTGAACCTTGATGCCTCTATTCCTGATGGACTCCTCGCATGCCGACGATATCTCTTCGTCTTCGAGCGGAAGGACATGTGGTGCCAACTCGTAGATAGTGACCTCGCAGCCGAAGGTCGAGAAGATCTGCCCGAACTCGATTCCAATCGGCCCCCCACCTATGATACCGAGACTCGTGGGCAGTTTCGTGAGTTCGAGCGCCTCGACGTTTGTAATGTAGCCCGCTTCGGCAAGCCCTGAGATCGGCGGCATAGCCGGAGTGGAGCCCGTACAGATGATAGTCTGTTCCGCTTTCACAATCTCGGGGCCAACTTCGACGACTGTCGGCGACTTGAATCGGGCCATATCATGCAGCACCGCCGCCCCTTTCTTGCGCCAGCTCTCAGAGCGCCCTTCGCCTATTGGCGCAATCACGCGGTCCTTGTAAGCCTTGACCCGGGCGTAGTCGGCCGCTGTGCTGGCGCCCGGCAGCCCGTAGGACTCCGCCGCCTTCATCTTCTCATACAGCCGCGCGGTGGTTGCCAGTGTTTTCGTTGGAATGCAGGCGTGGAAAATGCAATCGCCGCCTATTCTTGAGTGGTCAACGATGGCTACTGACTTGCCGGACCCCAGCAGCGTGCCGGCCGCGTATTCGCCGGCAGTGCCACCACCAATCACCAGCACATCTACCTCTGTCAATGTCCACCTCCCAGCGTTGTTTCCTGGCACTGCAACTATGTAATGCTCGGTCGTTGCCTCCAGTGGAGGCCATTCTAGCATCAGTGCGGGAAGTGCGCGCTCAACCAGTCGTCTGATGACATAAGACATGGCTTGCCGGCTTTCAATTCGAGGCAGGTTCAGCTACAATCCACTCCTATGGTAAGCAAGTACACACCCCAGGAGATCGAGAAGAAATGGCAGGAGCGGTGGGCTGCCGACCGCCTGTATGAGGTCACAGAGGACCCTGAGCGCACGAAGTACTACGCCCTTACGATGTTCCCCTATCCGTCAGGGGATGTTCATATCGGACACTGGTATGCCATGGCGCCGTCGGATGTGCGCGCACGTTTCAAGCGCATGCAAGGCTACAACGTATTGCACCCCATGGGCTTCGATGCCTTCGGGCTTCCCGCCGAGAACGCGGCCATCAAACACGGCATCCATCCGTATCAGTGGACGATGAGTAATATCGAACGCATGCGTGCGCAGTTGCGCGCAATGGGCTCCATATATGACTGGACGCGCGAGGTCGTCAGTTGCCTTCCGGACTATTACAAGTGGACCGAGTGGTTCTTCCTGAAGCTGTATAAGGCTGGCCTTGCCTACCGTGGTATGGCGCCGGTGAACTGGTGTCCCTCCTGCCAGACTGTGCTCGCCAACGAACAGGTGATAGATGAAGGCGAGTGCGAGCGATGTGGAGCCATTGTCACCAAGCGGGATATGGAGCAGTGGTTCTTCCGCATCACGAACTATGCTGAGGAATTGCTCGACTTCAGCAAGATCGATTGGCCGCAGCGTATCAAGGCGATCCAGACCAACTGGATTGGCAGGAGCGAAGGTGCTGATGTCATCTTCGGTCTTGAAAGCGCAGCCGTGGAGCAGGATGAGATAACTGTATTTACGACGAGACCGGACACCATCTACGGTGTTACGTTCTTCCTTCTGTCCCCCGAGCATCCGCTTGTGCAGAAACTGACTACGCCGGAACGTGGAGCGGAGGTTCAGGCATATATCGAATGGTGCCGCCGCCAGGCTGACTATGAGCGGACCGCTCTCAACCGTGAGAAGACGGGCGTTTTCACCGGCAGTTACGTGACCAACCGCTTGACTGGAGAGCGTATCCCCATATGGATTACCGACTATGTACTCTCTACCTACGGGACCGGCGCTGTCATGGGAGTGCCCGCACACGATGAACGCGACTTCGAGTTCGCGCGTAAATTCAATCTGCCGATTCGCCCTGTTATCGCCCCTGCGGACTGGGACGGCGGGGAGCTCGAAGAGGCGTACACCGGCGATGGCGTGCTCGTCAACTCTGGCGAATTCGACGGCATGCCGGTCGACGAAGGATTCAAGGCCATTTGCGAGAAGCTTGAACGTGAGGGCTGGGGAACTGTAACTGTGGCCTACCGGATTCGGGACTGGCTCATCTCGCGTCAGCGCTACTGGGGCGCGCCGATTCCCATCATTTACTGCGACAAGTGCGGCACGGTACCTGTACCTGAATCGGACTTGCCGGTGCTGCTCCCACCAGACGCGGAGTTCAAGCCGACTGGGGAATCACCGCTCAAATACAACGAAGAATTCGTTAACACAACTTGTCCTGAGTGTGGCGGCCCCGCGAAACGTGAGACGGACACGATGGACACATTCATGTGCTCAAATTGGTACTTCCTTCGGTTCACCAGTCCGGGAGTCGATTACGCGCCGTTCGATGACGAGAAGTTGAACTACTGGATGCCGGTCGATCTGTACACGGGAGGTGCGGAGCATGCAGTCTTGCACCTCATGTACTCGCGGTTCTTCATCAAGGCATTGCGAGATATCGGTGTTCTTTCTTTCGATGAACCATTCACGAAGCTGTTCAACCAGGGCATCATCCTTCACGGCGGTAGCAGGATGAGCAAGTCCAGGGGCAACGTGGTCGCCCCCGACCTTTACGTGTCCCAGCTAGGCGCCGATACGGTCCGTGCGTACCTGATGTTTGTAGGGCCGTGGAACCTCGGCGGTGACTGGAGCGATAGCGGTATCGTCGGTCTCAGTCGCTGGCTCAACCGCATCTGGAACCTCTGCGAGTCACCGTATGTTGCAACGGCTCGTGACGAAGCAACGGACAAGCGCATCGTCCATGTGACGCACAAGACCGTCAAGGCCGTGACCGAGGACCTTGAGGACTTTCGTTTCAATACGATGCTCGCACGCCTGATGGAGTTCACGAACGAACTCGGTCCGGTGCTTGAACAGGGTTCGGTGTCCGCCGAAACATGGGAGAATGCAATCCGTATGCTTCTTCTCACGGTCGCGCCGAGCACTCCCCATATCGCGGAAGAACTATGGTCTCGACGGGGACTTCCCTACAGCATCCATAACCAAGAATGGCCTTCCTTCGATGAGGAGCTTGCCCGGGCGGAAGAGATAACCGTGGCGGTCCAGGTAAACGGCCGGCTTCGGGACAAGCTGGTCGTGCCCGCTGATATCTCGGAGGGCGAAGTGCGTGAGATGGCGCTTGGGAGCGAGCGAGTGAAGGCGCACATGGATGGCAAATCTGTCAGGAAGGTCATCTACGTCCCCGGGCGCATCGTAAGTATCGTCGTGAGCTGAGGTTGACATGAAAGTCACATTTGTTGGAGGCGGCACGATGGCAGAAGCCATCATCGGAAGTCTGGTGAATGGCGAAGCCGTAAAGGCTGATGACATACGGGTGATCGACCCTGTCGAAGCTCGAAGAGAGTTGCTCCAGCGGGAATATAGCGTATGTACGTTTGCTGATCCGTCGGCCTGCATCGAGAGCGCGGACCTGATCGTCCTTGCTGTCAAACCACAGGATCTGGACGCCGCCTCACAGCAGATCGGACCCCTGTCCTCCGGTCAACTGGTCCTGTCCATACTGGCCGGCGTCAAGCTCGAGCGACTCCAGCAGAGCCTCGGGCAGGATGTCATCGTGCGGGCGATGCCGAACACTCCTGCGCGCATCGGCCGGAGTATGACTGTGTGGACCTCAACTCCTGCCGTGAATGATACCCAGCGTGACGTGGTGCGGTCGGTGCTGCGTGCACTGGGCGATGAACTCTATGTGCCGGACGAGAAGTATCTGGACATGGCGACTGCCCTGAGCG
>CAZKHH010000018.1:0-27264 GCA_964552485.1 uncultured Dehalococcoidales bacterium
CCCCGATTATACCTTCCATACGTGTCTGAAGCTATTACTCGGACAGGCTCCTAGAAGTCAAACAGTCCGTGCGAGTCGCCTATTCGATCGGAGTCCGAGTCGTCATAATCGAACACCACCTGGTCGCCAAACAGTCGGCCCCCGTAGGGGTCGATAACCGGCTCCGCCGGTTCATCGTGGTCAACATCGATCAACCAGCTGGACGGGCGCGGTGCGGTATATCTCGGTCTTCGAGCATCCTTCAGTTCAGCCATGTCTCTTGCCTCACCCAAACGTAGGAATATGAAATCGTCAATTCGGATTTTCTCCCTGTAGTGCCTCTGACGCAGGACGACATCCTGGCCTGAAGCGAGCTGTCAGGGAACCACCACGCCACAACCACCACCGAGCGAGGGAATTATAGCTATCTTCAGCCTGCTGTCAAGTACCTTTCGGCACATTCTCCTACTCTCCTGAAAGAGCAATGCCGCCAAACTGATGAGACGGTCCGGATTGACAGTTACGTCGCTCGTGCCTAACATTGAGGGCCATACTGATTACGCCGTGTAGCCGGACGACACAGTGGTCCGGAATGGAGTTGTGAATGCCGATGGGAAGAACGAAAGAGCGGCCGACTGACGAGTTGCTCGAGCGCGTACGGTTCATCGTTACCTTTCGGGCCCGCTACGCACCGTCCAAAAGGGAAGGACTCGCTGAACCCAATCCACTTGGCTCCCACTTGTACACTCACCTCATGCGAATGCTTGAGGAGCGCGGTCTCGCGGTCCTCTATCGCAAGCATAAGGGGCTGTTCGACAAGCAGGAGAAGCTGCATCATCGCGTGATGGAAGGTCGAACGTTGCGTCTTGATTTCGCCGACCGGCTGACCATCGGGGCCATAGACGGGCCTCGTGAACTGGCATCCATCGGCAAGTACTTACGAGGAGGATGGGAAGAGGCTCTCAAGGAGGCATACGACGAATGTCTCCGGCTCACCGTGGAGGCGGACAAGATAGCGGCGCTCGAGGATCAGCTGGCGAATGCCGAGAGTCCTGAATCCGTCGTATCGCTTCTGGACGGGTGTGAAGACCGCGAAGGTACACTCAAGATGCTATGCCTCACGCCGAAGCGCAACTCGAACGCGTTCACGCTCTATATGTCCCACATCATGGCTGAACGCGTTGCCGACGCACATGCGATTATCGAGACCGCGCTGGAGACCAGTCCTGAAGATGCGCGGCTCCACCTGATACTGGGCAATTTCTACTGGGCAGCCCTGTGCAACGCACGTGGATGGCCTGAAGGGAAGGAACCCGGCCCTCTCCGCCTGGTTACGCTGGATGCACTGGATATGCCGTACGAGAAGGCGAGAAGCCTGGCAAGAACGCACTATCTCGAGGCTATGCGTTTGTCGACACACCGAGAGGTGGAAGATGAGGCGAGCACGCAGTTATCTACGCTGCGCTCCTGACAACTCTATTCAGCATCCTCATCCACTGACAGCTCGCTCAGGAACTGCTCGAGCTCAGGAGAGAGTGGCGTAGTGGAATCCTGTATCCTGTCGGCCTGTGCCTCGTAGCGGGCTTCCAGATGCGGCAGCGCCGCAGTCAACTGAGGGTCCTCGGCCACTGCTGCATCCACCGTGGCCACCTGGTCGCGTGCCTGCTCTATGTCAGCGGGATCGATTGAGAATCCGTAAATCGAGTCGAGTATCTCCAGGAGCCGGAGCTTACCGACATAGTCCTCCTCAACCTGCACGTATTGGGGAAGATGCACGATACACCACATGGATTCGATTCCCATCTGCGGTGCCCGCTGGATAATCTGAAACATGAGAGTCGAAGGGCCCTGGTAATTGGTCGGGAGCACGCCGAGTCGCTTCACCTCCTGGCGCGCACACGTGCCATACGCACCTCCCGACACGAGCAGGGGACGGGTGTGAGGCACGACATCGTACATGCTGCCGACCCAGAAGTAACGCTCGATGCCAAGCTTCTTGAGTACCGCAAGCATAGAATCAATGAATACCTCGCTGAACATGTGCGGCTCAAGCATCTTGATTGTCACAAGGTCAGGTGGCTCCTCACGATGGATAAGGTTGATGACTGTGTTCGGAATGGACAGCTCGCGCTGACCCTCTTTGAAGTACGCCGTCGGCCGGTACCGTGTGAAATCGTAGAAGGAACCCGGGCGTGAGATGCGGGCCAGTTCAGTGAAGCCGAACTGCTGTTCGATTTCCGTGAGCGCGAGGGCTCCTACGCTCCCTGCATCGATCCACGGACGCAGCATTACGAGAGCATGTGGAGACCTGAGATCGGGCAGCGGTTCGGATAGTTCAAATGCTCCGGTTCGCATGTGTCACCTTTGTCAGCCCATTGTCGACACAGGACAGGCAGCTGTCAAATCCACGGCGGCACCGGCAGGCACGCTTGACACGACAGGTCGCTCACAAGTACAGTCGTCTGCCGGCCCAACGGTGGAGCATCGGCTTGCGTCTGCAGGGCGGCATCATCCACGGGGGTCTGGAGAGACCAGCGAACCAAGAGTTCCCGGCACAAGCCGGGGGAAGAAGGGAGGTACACATGCCGGATCACGTATACAAGAGCATCGAACTGACGGGCTCATCCCAGGACAGCATTGAGGATGCGGTCCAGACCGCACTCGCCAAGGCAGCCAAGACAATTCGAAACATGAGGTGGTTCCAGGTAACCGAGACGAGGGGCTACATCGAGAACAATGCG
The DNA here is from genome assembly GCA_964552485.1 of uncultured Dehalococcoidales bacterium. Taxonomy (GTDB): domain Bacteria; phylum Chloroflexota; class Dehalococcoidia; order GIF9; family AB-539-J10; genus SKVJ01. The sequence goes on from CAZKHH010000018.1 coordinate 2,721, forward strand.
GTAGCCTACTGGCAGGTAACCATAAAGATCGGCTTCACAGTCGAATAAGTGCAGGCAAGACACAACGAGACACCCGCCCGCGGCGCGCTACCGGTGCCCGCGGGCGGGTGTTGTTTTCAGCCTAAGCGGCCTTCTCACCGAGTGCGGCCTTTACCTTCTCCAGCAGATCAGCTCTTGGAGGGATGAATATGTCGATGGCGACACATCCCGTGTCATGTATATAGCCCCCGTGCTCCACGTTTGACTGAAGGACGATGACATCTCCCTTGTGAAGCGGATACAGCTTGCCTTCGACTATCTCATCCTGTCCGCCATCGATAACGATCATTATCTGTTCGGCCTCATGGCGGTGAGGGGGGAAGTACGCGTTGGCTTCCTGGGTAAGGAAGCTGAGCATCACCTTGTCCGTGGACACGACGTGGCTCATAGAGCCAGGATTGAGCTGCACCTGAGGTACATCCGGATAGTGAGTAACGCGTTCCGAGAATTCCTCTTTGCTGGCGTACGGTTCTTTCTTGTCCATCTCTCCTCCTTCGCTGTGAAAGCTGTGAACACATCGTACACCAATCGTCTGCATGCTTCAGCCCGATGAAGAAGGAAGAGTAATCGCGGGGGAGAATCCGATACGTCCAGAAGTCATATCGCAGGGCCGTTACAGCACGTGCGACGTGCTGCGGAGTTGAGACGTGAAAGTCGGAGGCATAATGCCGAGGGTGGGACTCGAACCCACACTCCCTTGCGGGAAGCGGATTTTAAGTCCGCCGCGTCTACCATTCCGCCACCCCGGCAAGACGACATACAACGACAGTGAGATTGTACAGGAGAAAGAGAAAGGCGGCGAGCGGATTCGAACCGCTGAATAGGGGTTTTGCAGACCCCCGCCTTAACCTCTTGGCTACACCGCCGTGTCAGAAGAGAAAAACTGGAGCGGAAGACGAGATTCGAACTCGCGACCTCCTCCTTGGCAAGGAGGCGTTCTACCGCTGAACTACTTCCGCCCGACCTATATTCTACTGACTACCGCGTCGCCGTTCAAGCTAGCGGGGAAAGAGTGCCGAGGGGGAGACTTGAACTCCCACGGGCTCACGCCCACCACCCCCTCAAGATGGCGTGTCTACCGATTCCACCACCTCGGCATGGCAGGGGCGGCAGGACTCGAACCCACGGCCGGCGGTTTTGGAGACCGCTGCTCTACCAAACTGAGCTACGCCCCTGTAATCTACAACTACCGATCATATACCCCTGGGGCGACTCGAACGCCCGACACGCGGTTTAGGAAACCGCTGCTCTATCCTCTGAGCTACAGGGGCCTGGTGGAGATAGGGGGACTCGAACCCCCAACCTCCGCGATGCGAACGCGGCGCTCTCCCAGCTGAGCTATATCCCCAACGACGGCATTGTAGCAGTCAAACTATCGAACGGCAAGCAACCCTTATGTCCGGTTAGATGCGCAGAGCCCTACGGTCCCCACAGCTCGTAAATGATGACTTCACGTCGACATTTCGGGCAGCGCACGCTCACATTGTCACCGCGGTCGATGGGTCTTCCTTCTCCACGGTCAATCGATGCAGCAATACCGAGATCCTGGCTCAACGTCAGTGCGAGACCCATGTTACCGTACGCCTTGGGCCCGAGCCGCTCGGCAACCCACCGTAGCTGGTCCATGGTTGCTATCGGCTCGCCGCATTCCTGGCAGATGACAAGCGGCTTCTCAACGGTGGATACCGCCTGCGTCCGGTCGAACGTCCCCGTTTCGAACTCGTTCGTAAGAACGATGCCCTCCTGGGTCGTACAGTATCTATGGCACTGTCCACAGAAGATGCAGTGGTCATGGTGGACAATCATCTTCCTCATGCCTGAACGACCATCGATGGTGTCGATGGCCTCTATCGCACGCGCGGGACACACCTGCGCGCAGGCGCCACAACCGATGCACTCTTCTTCATCAAATCGAGGCCGTCCTCTGAACTTCTCGGGAACCTGCGCCGGTTTGTACGGATAGTCGACGGTGTAGGGCCGACTGAACAGCGACCGTACAGCCTCTCCGAGTTCTCGTACCTTGGGTGTCTTCATGTGTCTTTAAGCTCCAGGTAGAATGGCCTGCGCGGCAGGTTCCAGGAACGTCTGCAAGAACCAGGGGAAGGCAAGCCCAAGGATGACGCACACTGCAGCGAGCATAACCATAGGGGCGAGCATCGCTACCGGGCCTTCCTTGACGTCTTTAAGTGACTGCGGCAGCGTTCCGAAGAAGACTCCCCCCTCGTACCGGAGGAAATAGCCGATTGTAAGAACAGCGCCGATGGCGCCGACTGCCGCGAACGCACCCTGCCCCGCCTGCACCGCCGCCACGATAATCAGCAGCTTGCTCCAGAACCCGTTGAATGGCGGCATTCCGATGACGGAGAAGAACGCGACGGCCGATGTAGCACCGGTGACCGGCATCTTGGAATTCAATCCGCCCAGCGCGCTGATCTGACGTGTCCCGGCCTGACGTTCGACCGTGCCGGCGCCCAGGAAGAACAGCTCCTTGAAGGCCGCGTGGTTGACCAGGTGGAAGAGCGCCGCAGCGATCGCAAGTGGAGTGCCAATGGCAAGCCCCAGCAGCACGTATCCCATCTGGCTGACCGTGCAATAGGCGAGCAGTCTCTTCATATCGCTCTGAACAAGGGCGAGAACCGCCCCGATGATGATCGACAAAGACGCAAGAACCAGGAGCGCTGTCGCATACGCAGTTCCGGGTGTGAAGACCAGGAACAACAGGCGAATCACACCGTAAAGACCGACGACCTTGATGAACACTCCGGAGAGGACGGCCGACACCGGGGACGGCGCGGTCGAATGCGCATCGGGCAGCCATGCGTGAAACGGCACGAAGGCAGCCTTCAACGCGAAACCTGTCATAAGGAGGACCGCTGGAAGCGAGATGTTGGCGACCGCGCCTGCTTCTGCAAGGGCCACAAATGATACCGAGCCAGCCCGTGCGTACAGGAGCCCGATACCGCCTACGAGACACAGGGTGCCGAGCGTTCCGAGCACCTGGTACTTGAATGAGGCTTCCAGGTACTCCCGACCGAGTCCATACGCAACGAGCGCGTAACATGCGATTGCGGCAACCTCAACACCGATGTACAGATTCACCACATCCGCGCCCAGCACAACCATATTCATTCCTGCAAGCATAAGCAGAAACAGGACATAGTACTTCGCCTTGGACGTGTACGACCCCATATACGAGATGGAGTACACGCTTGCGGCAAGACAACCGCCGGCGACAACCAGGAGAAGCAGCAGACTCAGCGCATCGACCCGGAAAGAGATTCCGAGTGGCGAATCTGACCCGAGAGACCATGCCGGCGTAGCTCCATCCAACACCGGCCCGACAAGAACGAAGCCGAGCCCGAGCACGACGGCCACGGCGACGTTCGCAATAGCATCCACAGAGCGTTCCGGCGCCCGGTAAGAGATTGCAGCCAGCAGCGCCGCGGCCAGTGGCACAAGAACGAGAGAAGCAACCACGGCACTCATCCCTTGAGTCTCCTTATCTCGCTGATATCGAGCGTCTTGTATCTGTCATAGAGGCGCACCGCGGTAGCTGTCATCAAAGACGCAACGGACACCCCTCCAACCACCGCAATGAGGCCCACAGCCTGAGTTACGGGCGCAACGTGGCCCTCTCCGCCAACCGAGGTCACAACAAGCGCTGACACGCCCAGGGCCATGAGAATAACCCCGATAACCACCTTGAGGAGGTTCCTCTTGAGCAGCACACCATACAGTCCCACGGCGACGAGCAGTATGCCGAGAACACCTACTGGACTCACTCGTCCCTCCTTCCAGTGCCGCGCATCATCGCCCAGATTCCTGCGGCGGCGGCGACAATCACAGCTCCCTCCCGCAGAAGCCCGATGCCCGAGCCATCCTCAACAGTGGCAGGAGCAGTCGGTGCGATACCCGCGGATTGCGAAAGAATCACAAACGCAATCACGAGAAACGCTGCGATAGTGAGAACACCAAGGGCTGCGGGCGCTCCCTGCGGCAGACGAGCAACGACATCATCGCCACCGGTCCGCTTGACTGCCCAGCGGAACAGCAAGGCAATGGCGACAGCAGCCAGGGCAGCACCTATGGCCACCTCAAGAGCCCCAACCACGGCCATCGCGATGGCGAATGCGCCAACAGCAGCCGTTATGGCGGCTATACATATAACTGCCCTCCGCAGCTCGAGTGCAAGCACTCCAGCTACAAGGGCGATGGCGAGTATCACTGCGTGCATATCCATTATCCTCTGCCCTCAGGCGGCGATGATGAGCACCATTGCAAGAACAATCGCTCCCCAGACAACCCACGATGCGTACGTAGACAGGCGCCCGCTGTGCAATGCACTGAACGCCCGACCGATCGGTGGCGCGATCCGCGCCAGCCTCTCGATATCGAATTTTCGTGTCTCACCAAGGTCGTACAGTACCTTGAGCCCGGGCAGCTGTCGCACATTGTCGTAGAACTCCGTTCCCAGGACGCGTGTATCTCCGCTCACCTGACGGCTCCTGCCATACGGGGTGCTCAGTGATTCGTTACTACCCTCCCCTGCAGTCTCACCACCGATATATCCGGCTACGGTGCGGACCGTGCGGGTGCGTGCAGAGAGATAGACAAGGTAGCCGACCAACAGGGACAGCAGCAGCAGAATCGTGCCAAGCGTCGGGCTCCACAGACCGATGCCCTCAATAGCCGCCGGAAAGCTTGAGAACTCCAGCCCGACGGCGGGACCGACGAAATACAGCAAGGGGACCTGCGCGGCGATGCCGAAGACGACACAGAGAGTCGCGAGCACGACAAATGGCACACGCATCGAAGGTCCGACCTCGGTTACGCCTGAAAGCTCACGCGGTCTTTCGCCGAGAAACACAGCATGTCCGACCTTCACAAACGATGCCAGAGTCAGCGCGCTGCCGAACATTGCCGCAACGAGGAAGATCCAGTAGCGGTCGATTCCAGCCTCGACCAGACCTTGGTACACCATCCATTTCGAGACGAAGCCATTGAAGGGAGGAATACCCGAAATGGCGAGGGCGGCGATTCCAAATGCTGCGAACGTCACCGGCATCAGCCGACCAAGCCCGCCCAGTCTTGCCAGATCCATCGTGCCGGCGCGCTTCTCAACCGCTCCGGCCGTCAGGAAGAGAGCGCCCTTGTAGATGGCATTGTTCAGCATGTGGAACAGGCCGCCGGCGACGCCGATCGGCGTCCCTGTGCCTATGCCAAGCACCATGTAGCCAACCTGCGAAACGGCATGAAACGAGAGCAGCTTGCGGAGATCGTGCTGGACCATTGCCATCACTACCGCGGCTACGAGGGTAACTGCACCTATAATCATCAACAGCAGGTTGAGTGCAGGAGTCACCTCGAAGATATCGAGTACAATTCGAGCGAGCAGGTAGACGCCGAGCAGCTTATCGATTGAAGCCGGCAGAAGTGCCGTCACAGATGTGGGTGCAGCCTCCGCCATATCCGGTAGCCAGCTGTGCAGCGGCATTGCGCCTGCCTTGGACAAAGCGCCAAGCAGGATGAGGACAAAGGCCGCTATCGATGCCGACGTCGTCGCCGCCAACGAGGTCTCGCTCAGCGTAAAAGTCCCGGACTGCATGAAAAGAAGCCCCACGCCAACTATCAGGGCGATGTCCGCGGCGCCGAGTATCAGCAGGCTCTTACCGGCAGCCCGCATGACCGGGCCCGGCTCTCCATCAGCCGCGCCTATGGTTGTCAAAAGGAAGAGCGTGACCAGCACGATACCCCAGAATGCTATGAACCCGAGCCAGTTGTTCGAGAGCAACGCACCGTTCGCTGCCCCCACGGTCAGAAGGACATAGGGATAGTATTCGCGCAGCCTCGGCCGTCCTCTCATATAGCCCATCGAGTACAGTGTGCCGAGAAAGCCAAACAGCGACGCGAACACCACCATGAACCGGTTGAGTTCATCCATCCTGAGATGGACAAGATACCCGTCCGCGAAGCCTAGCGGAATTGCCGCAAACTCCATCTGCGGCCTGAGCAAAAGCCAGATGCTCAATATGAACGTGAGGGCCAGCGTGAGCACGCTGAAACGTTCACGGAACGTGTCAGCGCGTGACGGAATGAGAAATGCCACGCTTCCCGCAAACAGCGGAAAGAAGACGATCAGCCAGGGAAGAATCGGTACCGTCATAGTTGGAGCAGGCTCCTCGTACTTGGTTGAATCCCGCGCTCAAGCTCCTTGGTGCGGGCCCAGGACATCTCAAGCAATCCACGTTCGTCATAGGTCGTGATGGAACGGCCATCGTCCACATTGACGACACGATTCGTGCAGCAGTAGCACGGATCAATCGATGCAAGGATAATCATTATGTCGGCGATACTCTCGCCTATAAACCTTGAACGGAACGAAGGCAGGTTCGCGTACGTGGGGGCGCGGACCTTAAGCCTGTAGGGCATGTTCGTGCCATTCGAGCGTATGTAGTGGAAGCACTCACCACGTGGCGCCTCCTCAACTCCTATGCCTTCTCCGACAGGTATCTCCGGTATCTCTTCTGCTATCGGACCAATTGGAATCGCATCGATGCATTGCCGCACAATCTTAATGGACTCCAGCGTCTCGAGAAGGCGGACGACAGCCATGGCCATAACGTCGCCACCGGTCTGCGTAATGACCTTCCAGTCGAGCGATGCATACGCCGCGTACGGATAGTCCCTTCGGATGTCAATATCGACTCCGGCGCTGCGGGCAACAGGGCCCACGGTGCATCGATTCATCGCGTCTTCCCGACTTAACTTGCCTACGCCCTTCAGTCGCGCCAGTATCACCGGGTCATCAAGAACCGCACCGATGAACATGTTGACCTTGGGTTCAAGCTCATCCATTGCTTTCAGAATGCCCTGGTATTCAGCCTCGTCGATGTCCTGCCTCACGCCGCCGGGCTTCAGCATCGCGTACGACTGGCGGTTGCCAGAGATACGCTCGAAGAGGTCACAGACGAGCTCACGGTATTTCCACGACCACATCCAGACGGTATGGTAGCCGATGTAGTGCCCGGCCAGCCCGAGCCAGAGAAGGTGGCTGTGAATGCGCTCGCACTCGGCCACAATACACCGGATGTACTTCGCACGTTCGGGGATTTCGAGACCAAGGAGATCTTCCACGGCGTTGCAGAAGGCAATGGGATGAGACGTGGAGCAGATACCGCAGATGCGTTCAACGAGGAACGTCACCTGGTCGTACGTCTTGCTCTCGGCAATCTTTTCGACGCCGCGGTGCATGAAGCTGGTACGCCAGTCGATATCGACGACGCGCTCGCCTTCTACTACCACCCGGAACAGTTCGGGTTCTTCAATCAGTGGATGATAAGGACCAATCGGTATCGTTGTTTTCATTTAGTCCACCTCCGCCGCAGCTCTTCCCGGACACCCTCGAGCTCCTCTTCGGTGCGATAGGGATACTTGCCCCGATGTTCCTTTCTGTAGGGATAGACTCCTTCAGGCCAGTCATCCGCCAGCAGGAACCGTACCGGATTGGGGTGACCCACAAACTCAACACCAAGAAGGTCGGCGATCTCACGCTCAATGTACTCAGCTCCGTCGACGATGCCCGTGATCGAGTCGATGCTCGGCTCAGGCATGGTTACGACAGCACGAAGCGTGACTATGACGCCCGCAAAATCGAACGAGAAGTGATACAGCAGCTCCATCCCGCGCGTGGTCTCGAGACCGGTGACGGTGATGAGCCTGGCGCCAAGATCTTCGAATACGAAGCTCGCAAGATCCTTGACGTGTGACGCCTGAATATCGACATAGGCGCGTCGCTCTGAAGGCTGCTCAATGTCGCCAACATAATCGGGAAACTTCGCCTGTAGCGTCTTCACTGGATCAATCATCTTCACCTTCCCCTAGAGCGTCGAAAGCCCTTTCACGACACCATCGATTATTGCTTCGGGCTTTGGCGGACAGCCGGGGATATACACGTCCACGGGAATAACCTTGTCCAACGGGCTTATGACATGATAGCTGCCATCAAATATGCCGCCTGTATTGCCGCAGGCGCCAATGGCGACCACGAGACAGGGACGTGCGGCCTGTTCATATACATGCAGGACCCTCGGCAGGGTCTGCATCGTCACGACGCCTGTCACCAGGAGGATATCCGCGTGACGCGGAGAGCCAACCAGGACGATGCCAAAGCGCTCAAGGTCGTATTTCGGCGTAAGCGCATCCAGCACTTCGATATCGCAGTTGTTGCAGGAGCCAGCGTTGAGATGGAAGACCCACGGCGACTTCTTAAGGGCCCACCTCGACAGCTTGCCCGGTTGCTTTTCGTTCTGTTCCATTGTCATCAAAGACCTGCGGCAGCGAGGACGATCCCCACAAGCGACAGCGCCAGGAGCGGGCCCCAGAAGAACCGCAAAGCCTGGTCGATGCGCAGACGGGGATTCGTGTTCTTGAACACGATAAGCGCCACCAGAATCAGTACAAACCAGAGTATTGCCCACGGCGTCCACGCAGACACCGCAAACAGCGTAATCACCAGGACAGGTAGAACAGCCATCAGCATCGCCCGGATCAGCTTGAACGCTGCAAGCGGCGCGCCGGAGTATTCCGTGTAAGGTCCGGCGATAAGCTCGCATTCGGCCTCGGGGATGTCAAAAGCACCGACGCCAAGTTTCGCCGGGATATACACAAGCGCGACAATGAATGCGATAACCGTTGACGGGCCCTGCGCGATCAGTGGTCCATATGCCTGCTGATACTCGACCAGTCCGCCGAGCGACAGGATTCCGCCGGTCTTCAGCACCAGTGTGAACACAGCTACGAGGAACGAGGCCTCGTACGCAAGCATCAACTTCATCTCTCTGCTCGCGCCAAGCGCGCCGAAGGGATTGCCCGAGGCCGAGCCCCCTATGATGATGGCGAGCGACGGAACGTAGAGCAGATACAAGAGAACGATGATATCGCCCACAAAGCCGGTGGCAGGCCGGATGCTCGCCATCCAGAGAATTGTCGCGAGTACAATGACCGCAGCGAGCCCGATAAACGGGGCACTGAGGAACGTGAACCGTGCACTGTTCCGCCCAACCACGGTCTCTTTGCTCATGAGCTTGATAACGTCGGCGATGGGCTGATACCAGGGTGGCCCCACTCGCCACTGTATGCGAGCACTCACCTTACGGTCGACCCAGACGGCGGCCAATCCGATGGCAACCGTAAACAGAAACCCCGGGAATATCACCACGAGGCCTATGTACATCAAGACATCGATGAGAATCACCTATACTCTCCTGAATACCGGATGCCGGCCCTTGAAGCTCGTGCCAATCATTACGCTGTTTTCGCCCACTTCGTCTACTTCCTCGAAAGTCAGCGCGCCGGTGGGACACGCCATGACACACGCAGGTTCCTTACCTTCCTGAAGCCGGCCGGCGCACAGGTCGCACTTCGATATCACGTACGACTTCACTTCCGGTTCGATCACGCCGAAGGGGCATGCAAGCGTGCATGAGCCACAGCCGGTGCACAGCATGTTCATCCGCTTGATGGCACCATTCTCCAGTTGCTTGATGGCATCGCGCGGACACGACGCCATACACTGGGGCTCATCACAATGGCGGCATATGAAGGGAAGCCGCACGTCTTCGCGCAATTCACCATAGCCAATTGTCGGCCTGTGGTCGGGATGAGAATAATTGCATGCAGCGGAACATGTCCGGCAGGCGATGCATCGATCGATATTGACAAATACCCGTTTCATTATGATTGTAGCCTCTTCACGGTCACGTGACCGGGGCCGGTAGCAAACCAGCCATCGTCTTGTGCAGACCAATCAAAGAGAGCACGAGCGGCGGGATCATACGAAGCAACCGCGGCTACTCCATCCTCAAGCCGGTCGGTGACACGCACCACACACTGTGCGGAGCCGGAATCTCCCGTGACCGCAACCTGTTCGCCGTCGGTGATGCCCATACCGGCCGCCTGGCTCTCGCCCAGTTCAATAAAACCGTGAGGGAACATATCCTTTGCCCACTGGACCCACCGCGTCACGATACCCGCACCGGAGTGTCCGCTCGCGCCGAGAGTAACGAGCGACAAGTCCTTGCTCAAAGACACAGACTTCTTTACCTGTTCAAGTCTCCCGGCAATCGCTGCATCCACAGGCGAGGACGTGCCGCGTGCCGGGGCTGTACCGGATGCGGCTGGAAGCGCAGATGTGATACGGTCGACAACCGGACCAACGGGAAGGGCAGCCCACGACGGAGATACAACCGCCTTCCACGCAGCAGTGCTGCCATCGAACAACCGGGCCTCACCGTCATCTTCGAGCCACGTTGTACCGGCAAGAACCACATCCGCAACAGCTTCTGTCTCTCCCCGGAAGAGAGAACTTGCACCCACGAATGACAGCTTCTGGAGCGACTGCAACAACGCTGCTGACGGATAGGAGGCCGCGATGTCGGCCCCGATACAGAGCAGCGCCTTGTATTCACCAGATTCAAGTCCTTCGCGCACTTTAGAGACGTGTATCCACGCGTGGCGCCGCGCCATGTCGACCGCACCCGCTACATTTCCTTCGGACGGAAGTGCAACGAGACCCTTGCCTGCCCCGCCGGCCTTGACGATGAGCGCTGCGAGGGCAGCGGTCAATGCGACGTCGCTTACGCCCCGTGCTGGAGGAGCAAGAACGATAGCCCCCTTCTCGGCAGCAGCGAAGGCGCGGGCGGCCCTCGCGATGTCACCAGGGTCGACTCCCGCTGCGGCAGCCAGAGCTGCAGAATCAACATCCTTCAACCACGATGCCTCACCGGTCACGTCAGTGCCGGGATGAAGCGCGGCCAATATGGCAGCAAGCACAAGTGCCTCGGAGCCTGGCCGATTCTGCAGATGTGTGCTTGCATACCACGCAGTATTGCTGCGCCGCGGATCAAGCACAAACAGGTTGTTTCCGCGGGCTGTATATTTGGCATCGATAATGGTCCTGGCAATTACGGGATGAGTGGAGAACACGTCGCCGATGACCAGAACGCAGCCAGCTTCTTCGACCGCGGTCACAGGCGCACTTTCAACGGCTGTAACGAGCGGCCAGTCCTGGGGTTCAAACGCGCACGCAACAGAGTTGGTACCGATGGCGTCGGCCAGCCGCGCAACTGCCTCAAGCTCCTGAGTGCTACGGCCCGGCCCGGTGACAATCGCCACTGAATCCGGTCCGCCCTCCTTGACCGCTGAGGAGATGCCGGACGCCAGGCGTTCGATCGCCGCGTCCCACGAAGCCTCCCGCAACAAGCCATCAGTGCGGACGAGCGGGGTTGCTATCCGCTGGTCGTGCTTCAGCAACTCGGAGCCGAAGATGCCCCGTGCGCACACATGTGCGGGGAATTCAGGCCCCGTGGAGAGGCGACTGATATTGAACCCGATGGGACACCCCAGCGGGCACAAGAGACATACAGACTTTCTGGTTTCCATATAGACCACTTCACGTCCAGGCGTCGGGGAAGTCCTTAATCTGGTCGTACGTAAATACCGGGCCGTCTTTGCACACGTAGTAGGTGCCGATGCGGCAGTGTCCACACAGCCCCAGCCCGCAACTCATGTTCTTCTCCATCGAGAAGTAGATATTTTCGGGCTTGAAGCCCATCTTCAGGAGCACAGGAACCATGAACCGCAGCATGATTGGCGGACCGCAGCCGACGGCAACCGCGTTGGGTACGTCCTTAATGTCGTCTTCCTTCATGATCGTCGTTACGACGCCGACATTATGGCGCCACGACTCGTCAGCGACGTCAACGGTGTAGACAACGTCTATGTTGGAGTCAGTCTCCCAGGAATGGCACAGATCCTTGTACATGCGCAGCTCAGGATTCCGTGCCCCGTAGCGAAATACGATGCGCCTATACTGGTCGGCCTCATGCAGCAGCGCCAGTAGCACCGCTCTCATCGGAGCCATGCCGACGCCGCCGCCAACGACATACACCTCTCGCCCCTTGAAATCGTCCATAGGGTACGAGTTGCCAAGCGGGCCGCGCACAAGCGCAATATCGCCGGGTCGTGCATTGTGTAAAGCCGCCGTGTTTTTGCCGCGGGGCTGTATCTGAACGCTTATGTCGAAAGTCTCCTGTTCGAATGCGGACGAAGAAACGCCGAAAGGCGATTCGCCGACCCCGGGCATACCCACCATGACGAACTGGCCGGGCTTGAAGCCGATGGGACGTGCGGGCTTGAGAACAAGCGTCTTGATGGCGGAGTTCTCCTGTATGACATCCACCACCTCGGCCTGTAGGGGAGCGTACGGGTTTTCCATCAGCTCTCCGTCTCCAGGTCGTTCAACACCTGTCTCATGTCAATCTTTGCCAGGCAGGCCTCCACACAACGTCCACAACCGGTGCACGCCACCATTTCGAATTGCGCCGGGTAGAACTGGAACTTCTTCACGTACTTATTCTTGAACCTGTCGTTGCCTGTAGCGCGTGCGCTGTGTCCGCCGCCGCACCGCGTATAGCCGCGCAGATAGCAGAAGTCCCACACACGAACGCGCTCGCCTCCCTCTTCAGTCTTCTCATCATAGAGAACGAAGCAGTGGCAGGTCGGACACACCGCAAGGCACGCCGCGTCCTCGCGGCAACGGCCTATGTACTTCGTCCAGGCAGGCGAATCGAAGTGCTGCTGCACGAGTTCCTCGAAGGGCGTCCGGGTCTCGTACTGCTTGTTCTGCTCTACGACCGCCTCGCGCGTGCGCTGCCTGTTCGCCTCTCGCTCCGCGAGTTGCTCAGCAGAGGCCTCATCAAGGGAGATGCCTTCCACTTCAAGCGCCGCCCGCCCCTTTTCCGTCCACACGTCGACAAGAAGACCATCAGTGACGGCGGCGAGCGACAAATCGCAGATGCTCTCAGGATAAGGGTTCATACCCAGCAGCGTGCAGAAACAGGTCGAAGGAGGATTCGAACAGTCAGCCCCGATGACAACGGCCTTATCTCGCCTGGTGACCCAGAACGGGTCCTTGGTCTGGCCGTGAGCAAACGTGTGGTCCAGGCATTCCACCGACCGCAGGTCGCAGTTCTTGGCGCCTACCACGTAAAACGGAGGTTCACCGGAAAGAAAGTCGGTATCAACCGGGTACGTTGCAACCGGTTCCTTGACATGGAAGTAGAACGCCTTCATCGGCTCGACTGCCCTAATGCCATCGAGTTCCGGCATCACGGGAGAGGCCGGATTGTAGAGGCGCCAGTGCCGGTATCCCGCCCTGGTGACGGGCACGTACACGGGGCTCTGCGACGCCCACTCGTCCAGAAGGCGTCCGAAGTCAGTCCAAGTCAAAAGAAGCGGTGGCATATGGATTGAATCCGAATCGATATGATGGCTGCCAGAACCAACCACGTAGCACCGACGACACGATACCCACGCCGTCGACTACGCAACCACTACCACCACCAGTGGCCGGGATTATATCGAGGGCGCAAAACAGGTGTCAATTATGCAGAGACTGAATCTACCCTGGCAGGTCAGAGCGGAAGCTGACCTGTACGTCCGGCTCTTTGTCCTGCAACAGCCTCTCTATCTCTTCTCTCGCACCTTCCTCAACCACCGGATTCACGATGGAGACAGGCAAGCCTGCCTCGTTCCGCTCTTTCTTCCAGTCTTCGACATATCCCAGGACTGTGGCATAGTGGAAGATTCGGTCACCACAGCACACTGTGTCGACCACGGCGTCCGTCAACAGGTACAGCACATCGCATCCCTTATGAAATATCGTCCGTTCGCTCCACTGGGCGGACATTCCGTGCCCACTATGCGTGTCTCCGCCTTGCGGAAGATGCGTATATCTCATCCCGATTCTCCTCGCCCGAGCATCCGGGAGTCACGTCACTATTTGCTGTGCATCAGCATGAACATCTGCTGACGGGTCGAAGAAAGCTGGTCAGCAGCAATACGTACCACTCGCTCCATTACCCGGGCACAAATATCCGGATGGGTCTCACAAAGGCTGCGCATCTTCTTGCCGTCGAGTTCGATCAGGTTTGAGCCCGCAACTGCCTGAGCATTGCTGGTGTACTTATACGGGGGCACCAGGGTCTCCCATCCGAATACGGAATTGCGCGTGAGGGACGCGACTTGCACGTGAGTGTCCGGGATTGCTTCAATGTCCAGGTTCACCCTGCCGGAATCGACCACATACATGTTTGTGCTCTCTTCATTCTCAGAGAATATGGCCTTGCCCTCAGGGAACTCCTGCACCCGCACAACGCTTGAAAGGACCATCTCGAGCTCTTCGTCGCTGATGCCCTGAAAGATTCCCACTTCCTTGAGGCGTTCTGTTGTAACCATTACCGGCACCCTCCTGTTCACCGTTCACTTCTTGATGTGTCCTGCGATTTCAGCAGGCATAGACGGACAGGATCGATGAGAATGCCACATTCGCACCGTCCAAGCCTTTCAATGTCGGCCAGCGCGTCGCCGCACGGACACTCGGTTCTGTCATCGACGCACGGGCAGCGGCCCAGTTCGAGGACGCTCTGTGCGTGCCGAACAAGGCAGTCGCTGTTTGCAACTACCAATCCATTCGATTTCGCGAACTCCTTCAGTTCACGAATGACGTCTTCTACGGCTTTGCTATTGGTGGTCATAAGGATTTACAGTCCATCACTACGATACAATGGCGATATACTATCAGTGCATATGCACTGACACCAAGAACGGCGTCGACTGCAGAATATTTCATCGCAGCCGATAGCGTCTGATATACTCTAGCGAGCGGAATGGGGCATATTATCCGATTCACCACTGCCCATTTCGAATATGTGCCTGAACATTTCGGGCCACAAGCCCGGGAGGAGTGATAGTGCCTGTCTATCTAGCTGTTGGCCAAATGCTGGTCGCCTTAGCGCTCGTGGCCGTTATACTGGTCCAGGTACATGGCGGAGGGCTCGGGGGCATCTTCGGGCAGCCAGACACCGTGTACCGCACGAGACGCGGCATCGAAAAGACTCTGTTCCGGTTGACGATTGTCCTCGCGGTCGTGTTCGTTCTTCTCGCGACGATTATCGTCGCAACCGCATAACGTATGGCGTCGCCTGTCACGCTGCTTACGGATTTCGGATTTGAAGATTCGTTCGCAGCGGTGATGAAGGGTGTCATTCTCAGCACCAACCCGAACGCGACTATCATTGACATCACGCACGCCATCGAGCCCCAGAATATCAGGGCCGGTGCGTTCGTACTCGCAACCGCCTACTCCTATTTCCCGAAGGATACTATCCATGTCGCAGTTGTCGACCCGGGTGTCGGCAGCGAAAGGCGCGGGATCATCCTGCGGGTACCCGGCGCGTTCTTCGTCGCGCCCGACAACGGCGTACTGACGTATGTAATCGACCAACTCTCTCTCAGCGTGACTCCGCCGGGACCGGGAACCGAGACCTCCGTCGTGAGACTGAAGCGCGGCATCGAAGCTGTATCCATCACCGACCCGCGGTTCTGGAGGCATCCCGTGAGTCCCACATTTCACGGTCGTGATGTCTTTGCCCCTGTCGCCGGAGGTCTGTCCCTCGGGCTTTCGCCCTACGAGTTCGGAGAAAAGACTGACATCTTATCGGTGCTACCCGTCCAGCGTCCCTATACCGACACGTCCGGAGATGTCATAGGACAGGTCATACATATCGACAGATTTGGAAACCTTATCACGAACATCCGCAGCTCGAATCTACCTCCGGGTCCGGCCGAGGTCATCATCGGCACTGCAAACCTGGGAGAGCTCCGGCGCTACTATGAGGAAAGCGAGGGGCTGTGTTCTCTTCTTGGAAGCAGTGGATATCTCGAGATTGCCCTTCGAAATGGAAGCGCCGCACGGTATCTCGAGGCTATGGAAGGCGATGAGGTGCGCGTTACGTCGGCCGTTTCAGGATGATGACTCACAAGGCCATCCACTCAAATACTCCAATCATCCTCAACCCAACGTAGACCATCAACACCGCGAACAGGACGCGGAGCTTCCGTGCATCCAAGGCGTGGGCGGCCTTCGCACCCATCTGCGCCATAGGAACACTCAGCATTACGACTGCCAGGCACACAGCCAGGTTCACATAGCCGATGCTGTAAGGCAGCCTGCCGGCGACACCGAGACCATTCACGATATAGCCAACGATTCCACCGGGTGCGGTAAAGATAATCGCAGCGCTGGACGTCGCTATTGCACGCAGCATGGGGAATCTGAACAGCAGGACCAGTGCAGGCACCATAAAGGCTCCTCCACCCAGTCCCGTGAGACCGCTGATGACACCCATCACGAGGCCAAGCACAATCAAGTGCACCGGGCGTGGCGGTGCTTCGAGTTCGCACGGGGCTCTTTCCGCATTGAGACCGACAAGCATCCTCGCCGATATCACAAGCATCAGGACACCGAATCCGACTTTCAGTATCCCCGTAGGCAGATAGGTCGCCAGAGTAGAGCCACCAAGGGCACCGACAGCACCACAGACTCCAATCGTCACCGCAACTCTCCATATCACGGCACGGTTCTTGTGATGCCGCCATGTACTGCTGAGCACCGTAGGAACGATGACAAGAAGGCTGGTGCCGAATGTAGTCAGAAGAGCGATGTTGTCCGCTACGCCCGTGGCGGAAATGGCCCAGTACATGACCGGGACCATGATGAAACCGCCACCCACACCGAGCAGCGCGGCAGCGAAGCCGACCACGGCACCGGTAACAACGAGTATCGCAATCAGATCAAGCACACGCCGACCTGCAGGGTGCACCACTACGCACCCGGTTCGCTCCATCCAACTGACAGGACAGGATTGCAAGGTTGCGGAAGAGCCCGCCAGCGGTATATGTCAGAGGCCGCACGAAGCGCAACTGCCTGACGAACACGTACCACAGCTGCCTCCGCCACCAGACAGGACAGGCTTATCCGTACCGGTACAGGCAAACGTAGAGAATACCCTGCGAGGAGAAGGTGTCTCACAAGCGGGACACTTCAGACTTGTGCCGTTCTCTCCGACTCCCTGCCGCACTTCGAACCGCTTGCCGCATGCGTCGCACTCGTATTCATACAGGGGCATCATTACCTCCAGAGCGTTCGCCGACCGTATGCCCGCGAACACCCGTACCATATACCTTGTTGCGTCCATTGTAGCACCCGTGCAGCGCCCGTCGAAGGACTGATGAACTGCGTCGCCAACTCCAAGACGGGGTTGCCCGGATGCACCCCGCGTGGTAAAAGTGAAATATGGGAGAGGTCGTACTACACCCAACCCTTGAACAGTGCATCGAAACAACTGCGCGGAAGGAATACAGGCGTGCAACAGAGAGTCTCCTGGGCGGAGCACCGCTTGACGAAGCGACCGTAGTTAGACTGCAGTTGCTGGAGGCGTTCCTGAAAACCGCAGACCTGCCCGCATTGCGCGCAGCAAGCGAACGGGAATTGTTACGCGGCAAGAGCATCCACTTCAGACTCTCCGGAACGGCGTCGGAGTTTGATTGCCGGATGGTAGAAGGCTAGGAATCCGTAAGGACAACGGCGTACGCAACGATGCCTTCACCGCGGCCGACAGCGTCCATGCCTTCTGCGGTCTTGGGTTTGATCGATAGATTGGCAGGATCGACTCGCAGCACCCCGGCCAGCGTCGTGCGCATCTCGCCCACGTACGGCGCCATGACAGGTCGCTCGGCAATCACTACGGAGTCAATGTTCACTATCCGAAGTCCTTTGGCCTCCACGTGCTGCACGACTATCCGCAGAAGGTCGAGGCTTGAGGCATTCCTGTAGCGCTCATCCCCGGGGGGGAAAAGGACTCCAATATCGTCCAGTGCGGAAGCACCGCACAGCGCATCGATGATGGCATGGCTCAGGACGTCCGCATCGCTCCACCCCTCCAGACCCTTGTCGAAGACGAGATTGACTCCACCGAGAATGAGCGGCCGCCCGGGAACGAAGCGGTGGCTATCGTAACCGAAGCCGATTCTCACGCCCGGCCCCTCCTGCGTTCTGCCAACAAACGAGCTATTACGAGATCCTCAGGCGTTGTGATTTTGATGTTCTCGTAACTTCCCTCGTACACCTTCACACTATAGCCGGCTCGTTCGGCCAGCATGGCATCATCTGTGACATCGTCCGAGATATCTCGATAGGCCGCACTCATGGCCTCTATGCGCAGGACCTGGGGGGTCTGAACAATGCGCAGTGAGCTGCGGTCGAGCGTCCGCACCACATCATCGCCATCCACCACTTTGATCGTATCCTTGGCAGTCACTGCCGCCACCGCAACGTCCGTCACGTCGAGAAGCGAGACTCCCGCTTCAATCATACCTGCGGTAACGAATGGACGATCCCCGTCATGCACTATCACGCAGTCAACATCAATCATGACACTGAGGGCCGCCGCGACGGAGTCCTGTCGCCTCGAACCGCCGGCACAGAAGCTGCACTTCTTCCACGCACGCCTGCGTGCAAGGTCTCGACCCAGTGGCAGGTTCGCCTCGTTCATCGCCACAACGATGTGAACCACATGAGCGCATGCCTCAAACGTATCGATGCACCACGCAAGTACGGGCCTGCCGGCAAGGTCGGCAAACAGCTTCTCCTGTCCCTGCATGCGGCTCGACACGCCTGCAGCCGGGACTATTACGCCGATCTTCTTCAACGCTGGTCGGATTCCTTCCCCGACGCGTGTCCGTCGAACGCCATACCCGCTGCGCGGGCAAGCGATTCCACCTCGAGCAGTCGAATGCCATCAACCGTCCCACCGGGCATACGTGAATCCAGTGGAAGGATACAGTTGTGAAATCCGAGCCGGGCCGCTTCCGCGAGTCGCCGGGACGGCTGTGATACTGCCCGCACTTCACCTCCGAGCCCCAATTCGCCAAAGGCGACAAGGCGATGAAGCAGCGGCCTGTCGCGGACGCTGCTCACGATGGCGAGCGCAACCCCGAGGTCGGCTGCCGGCTCATTGATCCTGAAGCCCCCGGTGACATTCACGATGATGTCCTGGTCGGAAAGCTTGATTCGCGCCCTGCGCGACAGCACTGCCGTAATGAGCAGGAGACGGTTCACGTCGAAGCCGTTGCCGACACGACGAGGAGGACCATAGCCCGCCGGAGTGCTGAGCGCCTGTATCTCTACCAGGAGTGGACGCGTACCTTCAAGTACAGGGACGATGACCGAACCGATGACATCGCCCTGGTCGCGCCCAATGAAGACGGTCGACGGGTTATCGACCTCGACAAGACCAGATGCGACCATTTCGAAGACACCGAGCTCATCGGTCGAGCCAAACCTGTTCTTCACACCGCGGACCAGACGATACGCGCTATGACGCTCGCCCTCCATATAGAGCACGACGTCAACGATATGCTCCAGCGCCCCCGGGCCCGCGATGGAACCTTCTTTCGTCACATGTCCCGCCATTACGACCGGGACGGAGGCGTCTTTGGCGTATCTCATAAGAGCAACCGTGCACTCGCGAACCTGTCCAAGGCTGCCTGCCGCGCCCATGACGCTATCGAGAAACATGGTTTGGATCGAGTCGACGATAACAAGCGAGGGATCAGTCGAGGAAAGGTAGTCCAGCACGGAGTCGAGATTCGTGTCCGGCACGAGAATGATATTCTCTCCGCCGATGCCGAGCCGCAGTGAGCGAAGGCGAACCTGTCGGGCTGATTCCTCACCGGATACGTAGACTATCTGATTCTCCCGTGTGGCGAGATGAGAACAGATCTGGAGAAGCAGCGTGGACTTGCCAACACCCGGTTCCCCTCCCAGAAGAACGAGTGAGCCGGGAACCAGACCACCGCCAAGAACGCGATCGAACTCGGGAAGGCCAAGCGTCAGGCGGGGGGATGCCTCCAGGTCTACAGAGACGAGTTCACGAGGTGAGGCAACGTGCGCGGGTGAACGAAGATTGGAGCGGCTCTTGCGGTCGATGGTAACGGTCTTGAAGCTGTTCCAGCTACCGCAGGAGGGGCAACGCCCGAGCCATTTCAGACTCTCGCGGCCACAGTGCTCGCAGACGAAAACCTGTTTCGCTTTTGACCCTTCGCGACTTTCGGGCGTCACACGCAGCGCCGAATGAAGACAGGACTAGACCGCCTCATGCACAAGCGGGTGCATGACAAGATGGTCGTCTTCGCTATCGATCTCGACTGTGTCTCCGGACTGGAACTCACCGCGCAGGATGGCATCGGACAACTGATCTTCCAGCATGTTCTGTATCACTCTGCGCAATGGCCGGGCTCCGAACACCGGGTCGTAACCCTTGGTGCCAAGCAGGTCCTTCGCCGTATCCGTCACGACAAGGGAGATGTTCTTCTCTTTGAGTGACTCGGCTACCTGTCCCAACATCAGATCAACGATGCTGCGCAGTTCCTCGCGTCCAAGCGAATGGAACACAACACTCGCATCCAGGCGATTCAGAAATTCGGGCCTGAACCGGTTCTTCAGTTCCGTAAGAACGCGGTCCTTCATCTTGTCATGATCAACCTGCTGCTTCTGTGCAGCATCGGTCTGCGTCGGGAAGCCTATGGTCATATCCCTGCGGATAAGCTCGGCGCCGACATTGCTCGTCATGATGATGATGCTGTTGCGGAAGTCGACACGGCGGCCCTTTGCGTCAGTCAGATGGCCATCATCGAAGATCTGCAACAGGATGTTGAAGACGTCGTAATGCGCTTTCTCAATCTCATCCAGCAGGATGCAACAGTATGACTTCCGTCGCACGGCCTCGGTGAGTTGACCGCCTTCGTCGTAACCGACGTAGCCGGGGGGTGCACCGACCAGGCGTGCCACTGTGTGGCGCTCCATGAACTCAGACATGTCCAGCCGGATGAGCGTGTCCTCCGCACCAAACATGAACTCAGACAGGGCGCGCGCAAGCTCTGTCTTGCCGACACCGGTAGGGCCGAGGAACATGAACACACCGATAGGACGACGAGGGTCTTTCAGGCCCGCCCGTGCACGCCGCACTGCCTTGGCGATGGTGCCCACAGCTTCATCCTGTCCGACGATGCGCTTATGCAGGGCATCTTCCATCTGGAGCAACCTGGTCGTCTCATCAGAACTGAGCCTGACAACAGGGATACCGGTCCACATGCTGATGACTTCAGCGATATCTTCTTCCAGCACCTCTGGCTGCTCAGTCTCACGAGCACTCTGCCACTCCTGCTCCATCACGTCGACCTTCTCAACGAGCTGAAGCTCGCGCTCCCGCAGCTCTGCAGAATACTCGTATTGCTGGTTCGCGATAGCCGCTTCCTTCTCACGCCGCAAACTCTCAAGCGCCTTTCGGGCATCGGTGAGCCCAAGAGGAGCGCTGCCCCGGCGGATCCGGACGCGAGAGCATGCTTCATCCACGACATCTATTGCCTTGTCGGGCAGAAAGCGATCAGGTATATACCGTGCGGCGAGTGATGCCGCACTTCGGAGCGATTCTTCGGTTATGGAGAGGCGGTGAAACTCCTCGTACCGTGATCTCACGCCACGGAGGATATCCATGCTCTCCTCAACGCTTGGCTCGGACACAAGCACAGTCTGGAACCGGCGCTCGAGCGCAGGATCCTTCTCCACGTACTTGCGATAATCATTGAGCGTGGTAGCTCCAATGCACTGAATCTGTCCCCTGGAGAGGGCCGGCTTCAGCATGTTGGACGCATCGACAGCGCCTTCGGCCGCACCCGCACCGACAATCGTATGCATCTCATCGATGAAGAGGACGCAATTGCCCGCCGCCTTCTCCTCCTCGATGACCTTTTTCATCCGCTCTTCGAACTCGCCGCGGTACTTCGTACCGGCGACCAGTGCACCGATGTCCAGGGCCATTATCCTCTTGCCCTGAAGCGCATCCGGCACCTCGCCGTCAGCAACGCGCTGTGCGAGGCCTTCCACGATTGCGGTCTTGCCAACACCCGGTTCGCCGATAAGCGCGGGGTTGTTCTTCGTGCGTCTGCTCAGAATCTGAATCACCCGCTCGATTTCGGAGGTCCGGCCGATGATGGGGTCGAGCTTTCCGGCCCGGGCGAGCGCAGTCAGGTCCGTTCCAAGCTGGTCCAGCGTAGGAGTCTTGCTCGCTGTGCGGGCGGAACGGGCATGAATGGCCTCGTGGCGCATCACCTGGGCAGCCTCTTCGCGGGCGCGCTCTAACGTGATGCCGAAGTTTTCGAGCACGTTGCAGGCCACGCCTTCCTTGCCGCCCAACAGACCCAGGAGAAGATGTTCGCTGCCAATGTAGCTCGAATTCAATCGACGGGCCTCATCGACGGCTATCTCGATAGCCCTCTTGGCCCTCGGCGCAAGGCTGATTTCCCCGACGGTCCTTCGCTCACCCTTGCCTACAACGAACTCAACCGCTGCACGGACCTTGGTGAGGGGAACGCCCAGGTTGGTGAGCACCCGCGCTGCTACGCCAGACTCTTCATCGACAATGCCAAGCAGGATATGTTCTGTATCGATATAGCTATGCCCGAGGCGCTTCGCTTCCTCCTGAGCTTTGGTCAGGACTTTGCGCGCACCTTCGGAGAATCGTTCGAATCCACTGCTCATAATACGATTGTTTGCCTTTTGAGTACCTTGTGCCGAAGTATAGTGTATGGCCATAGGGCCGTCAAACAACTCAAGTCGTTGCTGAACGTACGAAGGCCATAGTACAATCCAAGCGGTCCGGGGCCTGACATGCGAGTAGCCGCAGGTAGCGCGAAGGGGATGGAGTTGAAGGTCCCACCCGGTCGAAGGGTGAGGCCAACAACAAGTCTGACGCGGCAGGGACTCTTCTCAATGCTCGAGACCACTGGTTGCACGTACGATTCCGTACTCGACCTGTTTGCAGGCAGTGGTGCGCTGGGCATCGAGGCACTCAGCCGGGGAGCGGTGAGCGCGGTCTTCGTTGACAAGAACCGGGCCTCATGTGACGCAATCAGACACAACGTCGCACGCACCGGATTCAAGGACCGCTCGCAGGTGCTCTGTGTCCCTGCTACAAGAGCTCTGGACGTGCTTACGGGACAATATGATACCGTGTTTCTCGACCCGCCCTATGACGACCCGTCGGCCGGCAAGGTGCTGACGATGCTTGACGAGGGAGCGCTACTCGCGCCGGACGCTCTGGTAGTGGTCGTACATGGTGACCGGCATCCCCTCGAGGAATCATATGGACGGCTTACGATTCTGAAGACTCGTCGCTACGGCGACTCCCACGTGTTCATTTACCACAGGGAGGAGCAATGAGATGACCATTGCCGTATATCCGGGCTCATTCGATCCAATCACGAACGGCCATTCCGACATCGTCAAGCGAGCATCGTCACTTTTTGACACGCTCATCGTGGCGGTGTACGACCGACCCGACAAGAACCTTCTCTTCGGCGTGGAGGAACGTGTGGAGCTGTCCCGGAAGGCGTGCGAAGACATCCCGAATGTTCAGGTGCAATCATTCTCGGGGCTTGTGGTTGACTTTATTCATCACATGAAAGCCGATGTGATGATACGCGGACTGCGGGCGAACTCAGACTTCGAAAGAGAGTTCGAGATGGCACTGATGAACCGGAGCCTCGCGCCCGACATCGAATTGGTCTGTCTGATGACGAGCCCAAGATACCAGTTCATCAGCTCAAGCGTGATCAAGGAGGTAGCCCGCCTGGGAGGCTGTCTGGAAGGCATGGTGCCCGACCACGTTGCCGAGGCGCTCACGCGCAAGTACGCAGAGCACATCCGAGATGTTGAAAAACGAATGGGTGCTCAGTACAATGACGCAACTACGCTAACCTAGGAGGCGGTACAAACCAATGGCTTACAAGATTACCGAAGACTGCATCAGCTGCGGTGCATGCGAATCTGAGTGCAAGAACTTCGCAATCAGCGAAGGCGAGGCCTCGTACGTGATCGACCCTGATAAGTGCACCGAGTGCGTGGGATGGTTCGAAGCGCCGCGATGCGCTGAAGTCTGCCCGGTCGGTGCTCCTCAGCCCGATCCCGACAACTCGGAGACCAAGGAGCAGTTGCTTGAGAAGTTCAAGAAGCTGAATCCGAACCAGGAGCCTGCCGAGGGCACGTACTAGAGACCCTTGGCCTTATCGTAGGCTGCAGCGATAGCTTCAGCGATTACCGAGCGCAGGCTGCCCTTCTCGAGTTCGTGGAGGGCAGCTGCTGTTGTTCCGCCGGGTGATGTGACGCCGCTCCTCAACTCAGCCGCGTGAGTTCCCGACGAGCGCAAATACTCAACCGACCCCATAATTGTCGTCTCGGCGAGCTTCTGTGCCATTGGCCGCGGCATGCCTATCCTGACAGCTCCGTCCACGAGCGCCTCGACAAACAGGAAGACATAGGCGGGGCCACTGCCGCTCAGGGCCGTCACCGCGTCCATTTTCTCCTCGGGCATTTCCAGTGCGATCCCGACCGCTTCCAGGATCTTCCGCACGAGATCGCGGTCGTCTTCGCCGACTCCCGGCGCCCGGCAGAAAACGGACGCGCCGCGACCGATCATCATGGGCGTATTGGGCATGACCCGCACCACCCTCCGGTGCCCGATCCAGTCGCACAGCTTTGCCAGCGGCA
>CAZKHH010000019.1:0-26829 GCA_964552485.1 uncultured Dehalococcoidales bacterium
GTTATGCGTTCAAGGATGTGCGGCAGACGTGGGTGTGGGCGGGTCGGCATGGGAGTCGACCCCTACAGCGACCGAATGGGCAGGAAGACATGTGCGTCAGGAGGCGGGCCAGAGGGGGCGGGCGGCGTCTGTGACGAAGACGATGGGGTCGATGACCAGCTCTCGCACGAGCGTACGGAGCCATTCGCGTTCGGCGATGAAGTCGGCGATGTCCGGGCTCACTGCGTAATAGAAGCCGATATAGTCGCGCCCGGCCTCGCTCTTCGCCAGCACCTCATCGCGGAAGTCGCGCAATATATCTATCTCCTCGGCGCTTTCCGTGCCGTACGCGGCGGTGGCGATGAAGCAGGCATCGGCAAAGGGGCCGAACAGCTCGCCTTCCGCCCCGGTTGGCTCGCGGTTGGCCTGGATCTCATCGATCTTCGATACGAGCAACTCGCGGGCACCCCGCGAGGCCTCGCTGATGGCCGTGCTCCTCGATGCGATGCAGCCCTTGATACGGGCAGTCGCTGCAAGTCCTCCACCGCTATCACCATCGCCGCGCAGGCCGTAGATATTGCCAAGAACATCTTTGCCCCACTCGAGGGCCGCGTTCTCGCCCTCCTCAACCACGATTTCCCGGCATCCGGCGTACCCGGCCTCGAAGATTTCGGCGGTGCCGACGTAGCTGCCCTCGATCGTGGTCATCGAGAATGGCGCGTCTTGCAGCAGGACCGCCGCGCACTCGTTGAGGATGCGGTCCGCTTGGTCGAATTGTGCCGTCAGCGTGCTGGTGCTGCCCTCGTCGCGGATGAAGATGGACTCTATGAGGCCGCCGGCCGCTATCTCATCGATTTCGGTGGTGACGGCGTACGCCCTGTCGAGCGCCAACTCCACGGCGGCGACGTAGGCTTTCTCTTCGTTGTTCAACTGATCGCGATCGTCGGCGCACAGCGGGGATGGGATAAGGAAGCCGGAGACGAGAATCGCGGGAATCAGCGTCGTTGGGAGCAACCTCCTCTTGACGCTGTGCATGTGTTGGTTATTCTCCTTCGGCCTTGTGAGCGGAGAGTGTAGTGTGGCTGGAAAGTCGAGTCAATATGCAATACGGGCTGTGCCTCTTCGGGTGAGGGGCGGTCGACCGCCTGGAAATGCACGTGCATGTTTGAGTTGGAGGTGCCGGCGCACTACAATGCGGCTCGTCCGGAGATGTGCTGTGGATGCTGAGGAGGCGCCATGACAACTACGGCGGTCATACTCGGTTTCCTGGCGTTCTGCCTCGGGGCGTGCCCTTTTTCACTCTGGCTCGGGCGGCGCTTTCTGAACTCCGATATCAGGGACTACGGCGACTGCAATCCTGGAGCGACGAACGTGTTCAGGGCCGGAGGCCGTTTTCTCGGATGGGTGGCTGTAGCCCTGGACATGGGGAAGGGCATCCCATTCGTGGCAGCAGCGTATTACGTCTACGACCTGCCCGAGAGGATGATCCTCAGCATCGGCATGGCTGCCATCCTGGGCAATGCCTTCTCTCCCTTCCTGCACTTCCGCGGTGGCAAATCGCTTGCCGTGACCGGTGGAGTGATGCTCGCCACGCCCGAGCGCGATCTCTTTGTGGCTGCGGTGGTCTTCCTTATCCTGGCAGCCCTGTTCATGGACCGCGCCGCATGGATGGTTATGTTCAGCGTGAGCAGTGTTACTGCGTGGCTCATCGTACTTGGCCGGAGTGTGGCCCAGGTCTGGTTCATGAGGGGAGTGGTTCTTGTGCTCGTGTATACGCATCGACACGAACTGCGGCAAGGACTGGCGTTCACTAACAGGTTCAACCAGTGGCATCGTTCCGCGCACTGATAGCGATTCCGGACTCACGCACGATCACCGGTCTGATGGAGCGGCTCGATTCTTGTTGCACGGTGTTCGACGGCTGCATGGGCTGCGCATCAGAAGAGGACCAGGTGAATGTGCTCTTAAATCATGGTGCACCGTGACTATGGCCATGGTATTGTTCAACGGAATTCCAGGAAGGGCTGTGTATGTCTCTGAGAAAGATCGGCAGGGAAGCTGTTACGCCGGCGCATATCCCGCTCGCCGGGTGGAAAGATATCGGCCGTCGGGTCAAGCGGCGGATAGGAGAGGACCATCTCACGACGCTTGCCGGTGGCATTGCGTTCTTTGTCTTTCTCTCCGTATTCCCTGGCATCGGCGTTGTGGTATCTGTGTACGGTCTGACGTTCGACCCTGCGCAGGTGAGTGAACAGATTACGGCCCTGTCCGGCTTTCTTCCTCCAGGTGCTGTCGGCCTGCTTACAGAACAGCTCTGGCACCTTGCCGGGCAGGGGCACACGCTGAGCTTGGGGCTCGTGCTGGGCGTGCTGCTGATGCTCTGGAGCGCTTCACGGGCGATGAAGGCGACTATTACGGCGCTCAACATCGTATACAAGGAGACCGAACGACGGGATTTCATCAGGTTCAACCTGATGGGGCTGTTCCTCACTGTATGCGTAATCGCGTCTTTCGCGCTCGTCCTCAGCATCATCGTCGCTGTCCCGAGCCTGCTGGGAACACTTGGTTTGCCGGTGTCGGTCACAACCCTCACGCGGGTATTGCGATGGCCAATCCTCGGTCTATTCGCCGCAATCGGGGTAGCGTTGCTCTATAGACACGCGCCGAACCGCAAGCCCGCGAAGCTCGAGTGGGCCACGTGGGGCTCGGTCCTGGCCACACTCCTGTGGTTGGGCATCTCAGCGCTTTTCTCGAACTACGTGTTCTACTTCGGCAACTTCAACGAGATCTACGGCTCACTGGGTGCAGTCATCATATTGCTGTTGTGGCTCTACCTCAGTGCCCTGTCCGTGCTGATCGGAGCCGAAATCAATGCGGAGGTGGAGCATCAGACCGGACAGGATACGACCACAGGGCCGCCGCGGCCGATGGGAGAGCGTGGTGCCTACGTGGCCGACACGCTGGGAGAGAGCAGAGAGACGGAGGAGTAGCAGTTAGCAGTGGATTGTGTCGAATCCAGGGCAGGCATTGGCAAGTCGCAACCCCTGTCACGCGCAGACAATTTGATGTCATCGCAATAAGTGTTTGAGGCGCCTGGCTGGTGCGGGATAGACTGGGCAGTGGGGAGGTGAGCGATGAAGATTCTGCTCGTATGCAACGGCAACGTGACCCGGAGTCCGATGGCGGCAGGTTTTCTGAAAGAGGGATTGGGAAGGGAAGCCGGGCTTGAAGCCGAAGTCGATACGGCCGGCCTCGACACGACCGAAGAGGCGCCGTCTTCCAAAGCGGTTGAGGTTATGCGAGAAGTGGGCCTCGATATTTCAGGGCACCGACCTAAGCTGATTTCCGGGGAATTGGTCGAATGGGCTGACGTCGTATTGACGATGACGCCGGTCCAGTCTGAACGTCTGCTGCAGGCCTACAGGGCCGCGGAGGGCAAGACGCATGTCCTCGGCGACTACGTGGGTGAGCCGCAATGGGTTGAGGACCCCGATGGCGCACCGGTCGAGGCATTTCGTGACACGCGCGACCAGCTATCGAAACTGGTTGAGGTGCTGGTTGAGCGGTTGAAAGAGGAACAGAGTCAGTAGGTGCAGTGTCGGTGCTGTGCGCTGCGCGCACACGAGCCGGCGCAGAGAACGGCCCCTTCATCGAGTCGCCGTTCAGAGTCGCGGGTCGGCGTGGGAGCCGACCCCTATATTGGCCGCCCGTCCCCGCTGCCACTAGCGGTCACGATGCATCGTGACCCTACACCGGACTGACCTGACTCAGGCGCACGGCATATTGCCATGTGCCACTACATCGGATCGCCACCCCTCCACCCCGCGCGCGGGCACGTAGCCGTATGTCCCTACAACCGAGATGCGTTAGCTGTGCTATGTGCGACAGTCTAGAGTCGACGACATGGCGCAAGAATGTCACGTAGAGGAATGTGTGAAAGACAGGAGGGCGCATGACGCCCTCCTGACAAGAATGTGTTAGCTGCTTGCGCCGGGCTCGGGCGGCATCTGCATCACGAGCTGCTCGCCTTCACCGGTGTCCTGGATATCAAGCGTCAGGCCCTGGAGTCGGCCGGCGAGTTCACTTTCAACCATGAGGACCTTGGAGCCATCGTGCTCGACGACCTCGTCGCCCTCGCGCTCTTTGTCGAGTCCGAGGCCAAACTGCCCCGGGCCGGTCATACCGAGACGGAGACCCTGTGCCTCCTCGGCCGCTTCATCAACGTTCTCAGCAAGTGTACCCTTCAGGTGTTCCTTCGCGCGTTCGGTTACTGTAATCATCTCCCAACCTCCTTGTCATTGGTGAGGTTCTGGAGTCCCGCGCAATGAGCCGGCTGTCTCCGCCTCATCCCACTGACCCCTGCTGTAACCCTTACCCTAGCAAAGATGCGGAGGGTGATGCGAATACGAAAGGTGAGATGCAAGGCGTGGATGGCCCTGGCGACGAGGGCCGGGGGATTCGGGGAGAGGAGCCCTACAACTCGGGAGGTCCGGAGAGAGCCTCCAGCTCCGCCTTCATATGCTCGAGGGAGTAGCTCTCCTTGCGGACACGCAGATCGAGGTAGATGAGAAGATTCGCACAGACAGTCAGCGGAACAACCAGCAGCGCGACGAGGAATGCTTCAACACCGGGGATGAAAAGGCCGAACAACTGGAAAGCCATCTGGATAAGCACGAGCAGAAGGGTGATGAGGAACAGCAATCCGAAGGTGCGCAGCCACATGCCCGACACAAGCATCCAGCTCCGCATCACGGCGGCTGCAGGGCCGAGCTGTTCGAGCAGTGCCGCAAACGGCGCGAAGACCAGTCGCACGATCAGGTAGATGCCGATCACGACGGTCACCACGAACAACATTATGCTGGTCGCACCGGACAGGGTCCCGGCGAGCGCCATTGCGAGTGCGAGGGGCACGCCCGCAATGAGACCCGTGAGCAGGCTGGCGCCCACAATCGAAGGCAGCCTCCTCAGCGCCGCGTTGTAGGCACGGCCAACCGAGACAGGGTGGCCTGCCATGGAGCTGATGCCCGCTTCAGCGATTGCGCCGGTTACGGCGAGAAGTCCAAGCGTGTAGAGCACTGCATAGGCAGTGATGGACCACATCATGCTGCTGGGGAGTGGTTGTGGAGTCTCCCCGGGGTTGCTGCCGAGAATGGCATCCATGAATTCAGCTCCGAAGGCGGCAAGACCGGCGGCGATGAGCGGTACGGTGACAAGCGCCGCAATGACCACCATCTGGAGCATGTTGCGCCCGTAGAGGAGCAACATCTGCGTAATAATGCCACCGAGCCCACGGGGACCAGGCCCGTCAGCGTGAGAGGAAGTGCCGGGCAGCTTGTTCATTCGCTCTGTCAGCCTACGAGTAGAGCGGGGGAGAAGTCAAGCGGAAAGCGGCAGCGACCTTAAGGCGGCCGGGACTGCATAGCGCATGCCTGAGAAGTGTTGCCGCGGGCACGTCCTGTGTACAATGGGCTCAAATGGCCGGCGGTTCAGAATCGCAGAGACCTGGTCGCCAATCGCGGCAGACCCCGTACTTCTCACGTGCAGGAGGTTCGTCCGGGACACACTCAGGATGCCGCCGGCCGTTTTCAGGTTCCTTCAGTACCTCGGCTACCAGCTCTGTGTCGGCAGAAAGGCTGCGGAAAGTGAACTTGCTCAGGAGCGGACGCGCTTCGCATGATTGACTACACAGTAAGAAGGAGTCCAAGAGCGCGGCACGTCTGGTTGCGCTTCGACCGTGAAGGACGACTGTCTGTGGTCATCCCGCGGCGGTTCAATGCGAGCAGGGTCCCGGGAATCGTCGAATCTCACGCTGGATGGATAGAGCGCACCAGGGGACGTGTGGAAAAGCGACGGCGAACTCTCCAGGCGGAATCGTCGCCCCGCCTGCCGGAGACTCTATGCCTGACGGCATTGCAGCAGCAATGGAATGTGAAGTATCACGCAACCCCCACGACCAGGATGATGGTACGGGAACAGGGTGATGCGCTTGTTGTATCGGGTCCGGTCCACGAGGTCGCCAGGTGCAAGAAGGCGCTTCTGCGCTGGCTGCGCAGGCGAGGTTATGCGTACTTCTCTGAGCTCACGGCGCAATTGGCTTCGGAAAACGGGTTTGTGCCGGGGAAGGTAATCGTCAGGGCTCAGCGTACACGCTGGGCAAGCTGTTCACGCCGCGGCACGCTGAGTTTGAACGTGCGACTGCTTTTCGTCGCTCCTGAGCTTGCGCGCCACGTGATAGTCCACGAGCTGTGTCACACGAAGCATATGGACCACTCGCGCAGGTTCTGGGCCTGTGTCGCGTGCCACGACCCCGAGTGGCAGGAGCACAGGCGCCGGCTTCGGCAGGCGTGGCGTTCAGCGCCGGGGTGGATTGATAGCGAGAGAGTGGCAGCTTCAGCTGATGTGTGCCAGAGTACGTGAGACGCTTTCCTGCCGCGAAGCCTGCGTGTAGGTACGAAAAACGGGTGAATGTCCGGGGGTAGGGTGGTCTCTGCAGTGATTGCGAATCAACCGGGGGTTGCTGCCGGGTCGTCGTCCACATCATCCTCTTCGACGGTAGCAGGCTCGCTCACGTTAGAACACCCTCGACTAGCAGTGGTTGCGACCTGCGGCTGGGTACCGGAGCGTGCGGCCGTGAAGCCTTGAGAATAGCCGTCGGAGTAGCCGTCGATGTATCCTTGCTGGTACGCGTTGCGGACCGCCTGTTCCTCGGACCCCGGTCCGGCCTCGCCGCACGTGGCGACCGCGATAATCGAGCCCACGAAGATGACGATTGCGCCGATCGGGACTCCGTATTGCATCAGCATGCCTCTATTCATTGCCTCTGTTCCTCCGGAAGGAGTGTCATGACTACAACGCTCAACAGTTCACCATGGTTGTTTCTGCATCTCCGGGTGCTGCTCAAGCAAGGGCATGTCCGCACAGCCTGAGCGTAACGTAACGAGCATCAGATGCTCAAGCGCGGAGAGCCTCACTCGCTCATGTCTTTGTCTTTTTCTCCGTGTGCCTGCTTATCATGTGCGATGCGTTCGTAATGCTCCCGCGCAGCCTGGGCCCGTCGCCTGGCCTCGTTGTATTCGTTCTGTGCAGCAGAACTGGGGAAGACCAGTTCGCGTGTTCCTTCATAAGGGACCTCTTCGGGAGGATACAGGTAGTTACTGATCAACTCCCAGAGCTTCTCATCCGCGGCCTTATAATCCATCAGGGCTTTCTCCACTTCATCGTCCTCCCTGATATGATAGCCTTCGAAGGCTTCGCGGCCTTTCTGGTCATCCATATTGCCATCGCTCCTCTACTCTGACGGTACGCTGATTGAGAAGTGACACCAGGCATCCTGCCGGGCCGTGTTCGTGAGGATTAGCCAATAGTAGTCGCTTTCGAGCGCAGCTATCGCCCAGCGCACGTGCCACGAGTTGCCCGAGCGTTGGAGGCCCTTGAAGTATCCGCCGTTCCCGCTTTCGGTCAGCGGCAAATAGTCGTGGGCATGTGACTGGCCATACGGTGCGGAACCCGGTAAGAGCATAACGGATATGCCCTCTCTCGTTCCGACCAAGTCGGTGCCGATAGGGACGCTCGACTCCATGGTCAATTCTACAACTTCCATTTCCTTTAAGAAGAAACGGGTGTAGTAACGATTGGTACGCAGGAACGGCAGTCCTTGAGAGACGATTTGGTCGAACGTCAGACCAGACCAGAACGCTCGCTCCTCCGCGGTGAGGGTGTCATAGTTCTGCAGCACGAAGCTGGCCTCAGCGATGAAAGGGCCAGTTTCCCCGGCTGCAGGATTACCCTGTTCCGTCACTGGAGGGTCATCGTCACTCAATACGCAGGCGCCTGTGACGATAAGGGCGATAGCAACCACGACAGCCGCGCTGACCAGAAGGAGACGTCTTAATCCCCATCCGGAACGAGGTTCTTCGGGTTCAACTGTTGTGGTCAAGGTCGATTCAGCCTTCCATCAAGGGCCCCCAGACCTGAGACAACAGTGTAGCAGTCGCTGACAGGTCTCGCGAGCGTGTCTTTGAAGTGTGCGGCAGCAAGTCTCAAGGTGGTTGCCTGTGGCGCCGGTGAGTGGGGAAAGAGACCTGCTGGATGGGTGCGACGAGGCTAGTACTCGGTGCCTGTAGCTTCAGAAAGCGCATTCACGCGTCTGCGCAGGATGCGGTGCCAGTCCTCGTAGCAATAGATTCCCTGTAACACGAGCCCGCCAAGTATGCCGTAGAACAGGCCCGGGGCAAGCACCGAGAACCCCTGGATGGCGCTTGTGACTACGGTGATTGTGGAGAGCAGCCAGTGGTGCAGATGGAGCTCATAGCTCTGAAGGGGGATGATAATGGACCTGATACGTCCCTGTACGCCGGCCGCGTCACCGCCGCAATACTTGCACACGGCGAAACCAAGCGCGCAGCCCAGATAGAAGAGGTAGCCGAGAGCGATGCCGGCTGGAACAAGGCCCACCAAAATGACTTTCTTACGCAATAGTCTGTCTCCGTCGCGACCGGAATCCCGTCTCATGCGGGAGAGCCTGCGGGCGTCTCCGGATCGCAGCGGAAACGGTCATCAACTTGCGGCCAGACGCGACACCACCCCACCCCTTCGTTACCAAGGATGTCACCCCGCGCGCCTCGACCACCACGCCTATAGTAGCCGAACGCAGGTTGGTGGAGCAAACGGCCGGGATGGGGCTGCATCCACCTGCGAGATGTCTTTCAATCTACCGCGTTGGCGACAGTCTTGCCGCAATAGATATGACGTCAGCGAGGCGCCCTGGATGATCGGAACCCACGGGATATATGCCATCTGACCATGTCGCACGACGGTCGTATGACCTTAAATTCATTTGCGAGGGACTGCCAGGGTGGCAAAGGGGTTCATGAGACACGCTCGACCATACGCTTAACATGGACAGGAATATCGAGCGCCCGTCACTTATGGTCTGCATAGTGACGTTTTCCGTGACCGGCACCCGGACCGGGCGCCGATCACAGCATCGTATGTTCTGTGCTTGCAGGTATTTCCGGCAGGCGGACAGAATGGCCTTATCCGTACGTTGGTCCGACGCGAGGTTCGGGCCGCCGGGTGGCGCTCTGCTGCTGTGCGAGGGTTGCCCAGACCGTAAGCGCCCGAATCAGTTCGGTGCGGGCTTCATGTACACGCTTGTCGGCCGCGTAAATATCCTTGAGGGCCTGAGGATCGAGACTCCCGCCAAGCTGCTCGTTAACGAGTTCGCGGAACTGGCGATAGTTCTCGTCGTACTTTTCCGCCCAGCGCCAGACGTTATCTCTCTCTTTCTTCTGCTGCGTCATTCTCTCTCCTCCTCATCCGCAGTTTATCTCTTCCAGTGTCGCTTAAGTTATGGAGGTGATGCAAATCGGGCAGCAGGAATTGCCCGTGAGGGGTAGAATGCGGCGAAGAATCTCAGGAGGCTGAATTGGCATGTTCGTGGCTTTATTGTTGCTGTTGAGTGGAGCTCTGCTGTTTCTCGGCCCTGCGGCGGCTGGACCGGGCCGTCAGTGGCCGAAGATACTGGGTACTATCGTCGGTCTTGCGGACATCATGCAGGCGGTGGTGCTCATGATATGAGACCGGATGCAACCGTCAGTCGTACTGTGCAACCCGAAGCCGTGATGACGCGTTCATCCAACACGTGCATCGGGCCTCGCAAGAAAAAGGAGAGAAAGAAGGCGGTGCAGCGGACCGGTCAGGACTTGAGTTTCTTGTTCGTCGCTTTGCAG
Organism: uncultured Dehalococcoidales bacterium; assembly: GCA_964552485.1. Classification (GTDB taxonomy): domain Bacteria; phylum Chloroflexota; class Dehalococcoidia; order GIF9; family AB-539-J10; genus SKVJ01. The sequence goes on from CAZKHH010000019.1 coordinate 9,711, forward strand.
AAAGCTTCCAGGCTCGTGCACGGAACGAGGTAGGCGCGGCCGACACGGAATGCCTCAAGCCTGGTGCCGCTGACGCCGCGTTTTATCCACTGGTGCACCGCCTGACGGGTCACAGGAGGTTCAACGCGTCGCGCAGCCTCTTCCACGCTGAGGTATTCGTGGGAGTCATCGCCTTTCACCGCCGCCTTGCCGCCAGACCGCCCCACGCGGAAACGTGCCAGAGTGTCTCCGAGGTTCACGAGCGTCAACTTTACCATACCTTCATCACATGGTCGATGCCTTGAGGGCAGTTTTTGATACTTATTTGAGGATTCTTTGGGAAAATGGTCATGGGAGAGCTCGATTGTGGCTTAAGAGAGCTGTCAGCACACATCTGGCGGCAAGGAATCGCTTCGCATCAGCGCACAGATGGATGTCACGAGACCCCATAGGTCCGCAATTGTTGGTCGATGCAGAACAGGACTGCTGCGTCACGCTTCCCAATTTGGGGGCTTACGTTGGCAAATGCAAACTTCGCGTCCACGGACGTTTGGCCATGCAGTCGCTCTTCTGGCACACTAATACCGATGGATGAAACTGCTGCCCGTCACGGCAAACCGGACTTCCGCCAGGCACGGCATCCGACCCGGGTGTATTCAGGTGTGTGGGGGGCCGACGGCGGCGTTGTTCTCGTTAGAGACACGGCGTGCCCGGAGACAGAGGACAACCAGCGCGTGCTTGATCCCGAAGATTCGCGTGTGGTTGTCGATTATTGCGAGAGATTCGACTGGGGCACGACGGATTCAGCTGCCCTCCAGCTGGCCGTTGCTCTTCTGCTGGACGTGACTGGGGAGCCCGAAAAGGCCCGCATATGGTCCGAGCTGTTCGCCGAAAGATACGTGAACAATCTGCCTGCTGATTGGACGGTGCCGGAAATCGACATCGACCTCTGGTTGTACTGCTTCGAAAACGCGCGACCCGGCGCGTAGTCTCCTCCTCGCTCCAATATCCATCCGTTCTATTGGACTTCGTCGTTTTCTGCTGCGCGACTGTGCCCTGCCCGCATCGACCACACCGTTCTTGCAGGGTTATCCTCCGGGTTCATGTGTGGTTATGCGGACGCTGTCGAGAAGGGCCGCTGGAGCAAATGGTCCGCCTTTCGGTCTCGGGTCCCTGATCTGGATTTGACAGAGGCCTGAATCGTTTCTAACATATGTCAGAAACAGCGATAGGTGAGCACTATGCCGAGACCGATGAAATTGCGACAGGTTGCACATGCGCCGTGGGTTACATTCTTCAAACCCGTGGGCGTTCGCATGAACGTGCTCGAAGGAGTGACGCTGGGATTCGAAGAGGTTGAGGCCTTACGTCTGAAAGACATCGAGGAGCTCCACCAGGAAGAATGTGCCAGACACATGGGTGTTTCACGGGCGACCTTCCACCAGGTATTAAAGTCGGCGCGTAAGAAGATTGCCGATGCAATACTGAACGGAAAATCTATACGCGTGGAAGGCGGAAGTGTGGCCTTCCCCGGGGCCCGGTTTCGCTGCAGGGAGGACGGCCACGAATGGTCATTGCCTCCGGGCGCTTTGCCGGGAGCGGTATCTGTGACATGTCCCACCTGCAGTGGACGTGACGTGTTGCCGGTGTATCCGGAATCCGGGCCGTGGGCCGAGGCTCCAGGACGGCATGGGCGTGGAGGACGTGGACGTGGCGGTTGGCGTGGCACCGACAAGAGGACTCCTGCTGCTGAATCGCAGGAGGGGCGGCCATACGGACGGCGCCGTCGCGGTTCGGGAGGTGAGAAATGAGTGAGGATGCAAGTGCTGCCCGTTACATCATTCGCGGGAAAGCGGTGTAGCGTGCCATCAGAGATGAATCTACGTGACAAGGAGGACAAGAAGATGCCATGGGGAGATGGAACCGGACCAGCAGGGATGGGCCCTATGACTGGCCGGGGATTTGGTTATTGTGGCGGTTACGGTACGCCAAGATTCTATAGCGCGCCGGGTACGCGGGCATACGGCGCAGGCCCGGGCCGTGGGCGTGCCTACTCAGTGCCGGGGCCCTACCCGGTGTATGGACACGGTATGGCACCGTGGCCTGGACCGGGTCTTGGCCGTGGCCCTGGTCGCGGCTGGTTCGGACGGGGACGTGGTCGGGGGTGTGGTTGGTGGGGCCGTCGTGGTCCGTGGTGGTAACCGCTTGAATCTGCAGCGAGAACAACCTGATACGGAAGGAGGAAAGGAAAAATGCCACGAGGAGATGGAACAGGCCCGATGGGTATGGGCCCGATGACAGGACGAGGTGCAGGCTTCTGTACCGGATACGGTGCTCCGGGCTACGCGAATGCAGGCTGGGCTGCGGCTAGAGGTTTCGGTCGGGGCTTTGGCCGCGGTCGTGGGTTTGGCTGGTGGAGACGGGGTGGACCCGCGCCGGGTGCAGTCTATGGCGCTTCCGGTTACGCACCGGCGAACCCGTGGGGGGCATGGGAGATCAGTCGTGAAGAAGAGCTCGAATACCTGAAGGGGCAGGCAGGTGCGCTGAAGGAGGAGCTCGACACCATTACCCGGCGTGTCGGGCAACTGGAAGGCGAAAGCGAGGCAGAATCGTGAGAATCGCAGTGTCAGCGTCAGGCTCTACGCTTGACTCAAACGTCGATCCGAGATTCGGTCGATGCCCGTACTTCGTAATCGCCGATACGGAGTCCGGGGAATCTGAGGCGGCGGAGAATGCGAGTGCCGCATCTTCCCAGGGGGCCGGTATTGCCACCGCCCAGATGATGGCGGAGAAGCAAGTTGGCGCGGTGCTGACTGGTAACTGTGGCCCCAACGCATACCAGACATTGAACGCCGCAGGTATCGATGTCATTACTGGCGTCAGTGGAACCGTGCGGGAGGTAATCGAGTCCTTTAAGTCAGGCCACTACAGGTCGAGCACGGCGCCGAACGTCGGCGCGCATCACGGCCTTGGCGGTGGCATGGGTCGTGGAATGCAGTCCGGCATGGGCTCTTCCTCCACCGAGAATAGTTCGACCGGCATGATGCAGGTGCTGCAGGAGTTGAAACTTCAGCTTGACGGGCTCCGTTCTCAGGTTGACGACATCAACAGCAGGATCGATCAGCTGCACAAGAATGATTAGGCAATGAAAAGCGCGGGCCCTTCACATAAGGGTCCGCGTGCTCGCGCGTGGCGAATGATTCCTGCGCGAGGAGGAGGTTCAACTATGCCACGAGGTGATGGAACTGGTCCTACAGGGCAAGGTCCTGGAACCGGGCGCGGACAGGGCAGAAATCTCGGACGCGGCCGGATGGGTGGCAACCGTGCCGGTGCCGGCCCCGGAGGAGTATGTGTATGCCCCTCATGTGGTGCCGAACAGCCGCATCGTGTAGGTACCCCCTGTTTCGAGCAGACATGTGCGCGCTGTGGCGCAAGAATGGCGAGGGCGTAGAGAGTGTTGATTTCGGTTGCCAGTGGGAAAGGAGGTACCGGGAAGACACTCGTTGCGACGAGTCTGGCGCTTGCCCTTCGCGAGCGTATGCCGGTTACGCTTCTTGACTGCGATGTTGAAGAGCCCAATGCGCATCTGTACGTCGGCGCGCAGCAGACGGGAACGGAACGGGTCACGGTTCCCGTTCCCTTTGTGGACGAATCGAAGTGTATCGGATGCGGCATGTGCCATGACGTATGCGCATTCAATGCTATTGCGGTCCTCGGGAAGTCTGTTCTTGTATTCAATGAACTGTGTCATGGATGTGGCGCATGCAGTCGTTTCTGTCCGGTGGGCGCTATCTCAGAGGTTCCTCACGATATAGGAGTCGTAGAGGACGGACGGGCTGACGGAATCGCGTTCGCTGATGGTGTGCTTACAATCGGCCAGCCGATGGCTCCCCCGATCATCCGGCAGGTCAAGACACGAGTGGCCAGCGAGGGAGTGACTATCGTGGATGCCTCTCCGGGCACATCCTGCCCCGTGGTCGAGGCCGTGAAAGGAAGCGATTTCTGCATCCTGGTGACGGAGCCAACTCCGTTCGGGTTGAACGATCTGCGTCTCGCCGTTGAGACGATGAGGGAATTGGGCCTGCCGCATGGAGCGGTTATAAACCGCCTGGGTGTGGGAGATGCACGTACGGAAGAATACTGTCTTGAAGAGGGAATACCGGTGTTGATGACTATACCGCTTGACGAACGTATCGCGCGTTCGTACTCGAAGGGCATACCCGTTGTTGAGGCGCTCCCGGAATACCGGGACAAGTTCCTGTCGCTGTACGACTCCATAGCTGAGATCGTGAATGAAAGAAATAGTCGTACTTAGCGGAAAAGGCGGCACGGGAAAGACGAGCGTGGTTGGGGCATTTGCCGCCATGCCTCGTGCCAAGGTGCTGTCTGATTGCGATGTCGATGCTGCGGATCTGCATCTGTTGCTTGCGCCGAAGGTCAGAGAAGAGCATGAATTCTGGAGCGGGCAAGTGGCAGAGATAACCCCTGCACTGTGCACCAGGTGCGGACTGTGCGAAGAGGTCTGCAGATTTGACGCAGTTCATGACTATCAGGTGGAAAACGTCAGTTGTGAAGGGTGTGGACTGTGCCCTCGCGTCTGTCCGGCAGAAGCGATAACCATGCGCGACTGTCTTGCCGGGCACTGGTACGTGTCCGACACACGATTTGGTCCACTGGTGCACGCAAGGCTCGGTATCGCACAGGAGAATTCCGGAAAGCTTGTGCACCTCGTGAGGCAGAAGTCCAAAGAAACCGCGGAAGCGCACGGAATTGGCCTCACCGTCAATGACGGGCCGCCGGGCGTTGGCTGCGCCGTAATATCATCGCTCTCCGGAGCTGACCTGGCCTTCATAGTCACTGAACCCTCTGTCTCGGGCATTCACGATATGGAACGTGTGCTCTCAGTGTGCCGGCACTTCAATATTCCTGCCCTTGTATGCATTAACAAATTCGATATCAACGAGGAGGGCACGACAAAAATCGAGACGTATTGCGCCAGCAACGGCATCGAGGTCGTAGCGCGCATCCCGTTCGACACTCGTGTCACTGAGGCACAGGTCCAGGGTGTGCCTCTGACCGAATTCACTGCTGACCCGGTGCTTGCGGGGCCCATTGAAGAAGCCTGGAGGCGCGTGTGCGAGGCAGTCGACGCAGGCACGGTGTGAGACATACAATTCCCTGCGGCGCTTTGAAAACGAGTGTCACTGATAGCCTCACAAGGAGATCGAAAATATGAGATACGCAATTCCGGAGAACAACGGCACGCTCGCGGCGCATTTCGGGCATTGCCAGGCGTTTGCCATGTTTGACGTTGACGACGAAACGCAGCAGATAGTTGGTATGGAAACCGTACCGTCACCGGGACACGAGCCCGGGTTTTTACCGGGCTGGCTTGCCGAACAGGGCGTATCGACAATCATCGCTGGCGGCATGGGGCCGCGTGCCGTGGGATTGTTTGAGGAAAACAGGGTCCACGTCATACTTGGTGCACCTGAGGAGACTCCCGAAGGTGTGTTGCGCGCATATCTGGCCGGCAATCTTGCTCTCGGTGACAACGCGTGTGACCACTAGAAATCAACGGTTCCCAGTCGAGTGAGGAGGCCGTATTTCAATGGATGAACAGATACTCCGGGCTGTCGACTCGGTCGTTGTGCCCGGCGCAGGGAGAAGCCCGGTACAACTGGGACTGTTGAAGGATATCCAGAAAGAGGAAGACCGGGTCCGCATTGTGCTGGGCGACGCGGCGCTTATGTCCGATATGAAGGATGCGGTCGAGGAAAGCGTGCGCGTGGCGGTGGCTTCTGTCACAGGTGGGGATGCTACAGTGGCGTTCACGCCAATGAGTACCGAGGAAGCGAATGTGATCGGTCACACCGTGGCTGTGATGAGTGGCAAGGGAGGGGTAGGGAAATCGCTTGTGACAGGTCTACTCGCGGTTGGCCTTGGGAGGGCAGGCTACAGAGTGGGTGTGCTCGATGCCGATCTCACAGGAGCGAGCATACCGAAAATGTTCGGGGTTGAAGGCCGACCTTACGGCAGCTCGAGCGGGATCCTGCCTGTTGCGACGGACACCGGCAAACCTGTAATGTCCATGAATCTGCTTCTGGAGAACAGCGACCAGCCTGTCATATGGAGGGGGCCGCTCATCGACAAGGCACTCAGGCAGTTCGGGAAAGATGTACTGTGGGGGAAGCTTGATTTCCTGTTGATTGACCTTCCGCCGGGTACAGCCGACGCGGTATTGACTGTCATGCAGGCATTCCCCATTGACGGAGTTGTAATCGTATTCACTCCGCAGGACCTTGTGGACATGATTGTGCGGAAGGCCGTGAACATGACGCGCATGATGGAAAGGAAGGTCCTTGGAGTTGTCGAGAACATGAGTTATTTGTACGTGGCAGAGCTGGACAGGAAGATGGAACTGTTCGGTCCCAGTCGCGGAGAGCAGATGTCACAGGTAGCGGAGGCGCCGCTGTTCGCCCGGATACCGGTAGACCCTGTCATAGCGTCGCTCTGTGACCGGGGACGCATCGAGGACTACGAAGGCGACGTTGTGTCGGAGCTTGCCAAGGGTCTTCTCGACGCCGACGAGTTGGTGGAGAGGTCGGATTGAGGGAAACCTTCGTTCGTAATGAGAGCTCTCAGAGAGAGAAGTTTACGGATGACAAAGGGCTGACAGAATAGACGATTATGTGCTATTGTTCTTGAGAGTGCTTTCTCCGTAAGTTGCCCTCCCCGCCGCAACCACACAACGGTACTTGACTTGTGAAGGAGGAAGGGAAGAAGGGAGGTTGTCATGAGGGTACTGTTAGTGTATCCCCAGATACCCGAAACATTCTGGAGCTTCAAACATGCGCTACGTTTCGCTTCACGAAAGGTGGCGTTTCCCCCTCTTGGCCTGCTCACGGTAGCTGCCATGCTCCCATTTGAGTGGGAGAAGAAACTCATCGACATGAACGCGAACCCCCTGTTGGACGACGACCTGCGCTGGGCTGACTTTGTTTTCGTGAGCGCGATGGTCGTTCAGCAAGAGTCTGTTCGCAACGTCATCGACAGGTGCAAGGCATTCGATGTTAAGATCGTTGCCGGCGGACCCCTTTTCCGCGCCGGATATGAAGATGTCGCCCTTGATGATGTGGACCACGTCATTTCCGGTGAGGCAGAGAACATCCTGCCACGGTTTCTCGCGGACCTGCAGCAGGGTTGTGCGGCACCTGTATACGCCACTGATGCACGACCTGACATCGGCGACACCCCCGTTCCACAATGGTCGCTTGTCGACACGACCGACTATCAGATGATGAGCCTTCAATACTCGCGAGGCTGCCCGTATAACTGTGAGTTCTGCGACATCATCTTGATGAATGGGCACGTGCCACGTACGAAAAGTCATGAACAGGTGCTTGCTGAGATGAGCGCGCTGTACGAACGTGGATGGCGTGGCGGCGTATTCTTCACGGATGACAATTTCATTGGCAACAAACACAAACTGAAGGATGATATTCTCCCGGCTATCGCCGAATGGAACCGTTCGCGGGGTTATCCGTTTTCCTTCATCACCGAAGCGTCCATCAATCTTGCCGAAGACGATGAGTTGATGAGAATGATGGTGGAGGCAGGATTCGACGTGGTTTTCGTGGGAATAGAGAGCCCCAATGAGGAAAGCCTGGTCGAGTGCAATAAACTGCCGAATAAGGGACGTGACCTGCTTGCAGCCGTCAAGACCATACAGAGCAGGGGGCTGCAGGTACAGGGCGGTTTCATCGTGGGCTTTGATGGGGATCCCCCGGACATCTTTGAGAGTCAGATCAACTTCATCCAGAAGAGCGGCATCGTTACAGCCATGGTAGGCGTCCTGATGGCGCCACCCGGAACTGCGCTCTACAAGCGCATGGAGGTCGAGGGGCGGCTGCTGCGTGGTGGTACGGGCAATAACACCGATGGATCTACGAACCTAGTTCCGAAGATGGGTCTCCAGAGGCTCTCCGACGGCTACAGACAGGTTGTGAGCACCATCTACTCGCCCCGCCACTATTATGAGCGTATCCGTACGTTCTTGCGGGAGTACCAGCCGAGCCCGAATCGCCGGAACGATTACAGCCCCCGCTACATACTCGCGCTGGTCAGGTGTATGTGGGCCATCGGTATTCGTGAGCGGGGCAGGACAGACTTCTGGCGGCTGTATGCGTGGACTCTGCGACAGAAGCCACGCTGCTTCCATCTGTTCATAACATTCGCGATTCAGGGCTACCATTGCCGCAAGGTTGCCGAGAGCATCTACGGCCGCCACGGTGGTTGTGCGCATGCGTAGCTGATCCCGCGAGGACGGCGTTTCTTCGCTGGTTCTTCACACGCCCGCGCTAGCATTGGAATCCTTGAGCAGGGCGCGGCCGGATTGCCGGCAGCGTATCCTTCACATGTGGAGAGGAGCACCCTGTTGCGACAGCCGTGCCCTGCCTTATTCTGCGTCTCTTGACTCCTGAGTCGGGTCCCAAAGGCTCGGTTGTGAATGCAGCAGGTGATGCGCCCTGCTGGCTGCCAATCCATTGTACGACACAGAGTCTCCCTCGAACCTTCACATGGAGTTCACATATTCACTGTTACGATAGCTGGAAAGTAGACTGATTCAGTCAACAATAAGGCAAAGGGAGATACACATGAAGCTCAGCACCAGGGCGAGGTACGGTCTAAGGGCGCTTCTCGACATTGCAGTTCACGAATCCGGGGCGCCTGTCCGCCTGAGAGAGATAGCAAGACGGCAGAATGTCTCCCTGTCGTACCTGGAACATATCGTTGGTCCTCTCATTTCCAGCGGAATCCTCAGGAGCAGCCGTGGCATCCACGGAGGAGTGTCGCTCACACGGAGACCTTGGGATATCAGTGTGCGCGAAGCCGTGACCACACTGGAAGGTGACATGGTTGCCACAGACTGCGTTCGAGATGCGGCCGTCTGTCCGCGTTCGCAAACGTGTGCTACACGCGGCCTCTGGGTTGAACTCACGGAGGCTATGGAGGAAGTTCTGGGTATGAGGACGCTCGCTGATCTCATGAGGAGCGATGACGGCGCGCATGTAAGCTCGTGTGCCCCTGAAGCGATGCGTCCGATGCGCAGCCCCTTGTTCGGGGTGTCGCCGGGTGCGGAGAGCACGCAGAGGCCGGCATGAAACTCTCCCGCCTGATGCTTAAGGATGTCTTGCATCGCAGGCGAAAAGTTGCTCATGCTGCACTTGGCGTAGTGATAGGCGTGATGACGGTTATCACCACGCTGACGGTGGCATATGCAGCGGAACACCGACTCCATGCGGAACTGGAGCGCTACGGTCCGAATCTGACGGTGTCTCCGGCCACAGAGAATCTTGCCATGTCGATGGGCTCTCTCAGTCTCGGATCAGTGACAGTCGGCGAGAATCACATGCCGCAAGAGACTGTCGGGACGATACAGAGACTCGCCGATGACGCCATACGGCGTGATATGGGGTTGACCGGGCCGGGACCGATTGCCACCGTGGCTTCACGCTTGACCGGGACGTGCTGGTCTGCGATGCCTGTGCGACCACGTTCGATGCCCACGATGGCAGTGGGATACAGGGAGCGTGCGTGGACTATCCGAAGACCGCCGTTATGTACGAGATAGAGGACGAAATGGTCACGGCGAGCGTGAGCGTCCTTGTGGAAGCGTTCGAAAAGACGGTGATGCCGGGGTAGCCCTGTTGCTGCATGCCAGGGCGCTAGGTGCATAGTATGGCCTTCACAGGTTCTTGACACTGCGGTGGTAGTATCGAATTAGACGAATACGGGTTCGTCGCAGGACAGGAGGCAGCATGCCGTATCTGGGCGAAATGTACACAGTCAGTGGACTGATAATGGTCCTGTTTCTCGCATCGCGGGCCGCGAGTGGAAACTATGCAACCGAGGGGCCTTGCCCTTCGGTCGGCGAGTTTCCTCGACACCTCGGAGATGCATACGAAGACAACGACGATGTAGTCGCATGGTAACGGCAGTGTGCTCCGTGATAACCGGGATTCGACCTTGACAGCGGCCATGCCCGCGTCTATATTCCCCACAGATTCCATTTCAATCATCTTCCTTTGCCTCCTTCCCTGGCGGATGAACGTGGTGTCTTAGGGGCCTGACGCTTCTTCGGAAGAACTAGTATGGTGTGGCGAGCTGCTGTTATATGGGGTTTGCTCGGTCTCGTTATCGCCCTTGTCATCGATTTCGTTACGCCATCGGGCGCACATTGGTGGTTGTATAGCTCATTTGGATGCATTGCGGGTGGTAGTGCGTGGGCCCTCAACGATGTCGGAAAGACTCCGCAAGGACTCGTAGTAGGCGCGGTAGCCGGTTTCGTTGTTGGACTATTGGATGGGACGCTCATTTCCGTGGCGACTTCGCCCGGAACGCTCACGCCGGGACCGTTCATAGCTCTCAAGTACGCCGCCACAGTCGCAATATTCGGTTTTGTGGGTGCGCTTCCATGGTCTCTCCAGTCTCGTTGATGCAGTCATTCTGTGGCGGGCCGTGTGTGGTCGCGCCATGCTCCCCACTGTGCTATGCTCGCTGCACGGGACCACGGTCGTACACGCCTGAATGCGTGGACAAGGAGAAAGACGATGGTCGATGAGATAGAGAAAGGGCCGGCCGGACAGCATGGGCGTGCGCATCTCGACACAGCCACTCTTCAGAGGAAGGTGAAGGACGGTCTTGCCGCCGAACGCAGGCTCGACGATGGCAGTGTTGCGCCATGGGAGATTGAACGCCTGCGAAGACTTGCTACTGAAGGACGCGAGGCGCAGACCGTGTTGCGTCGTGGTGGACACGAACCCAGCCTGCCGGAAGAGTCGATGACGGACGACTGACCCGTATAGTCCCTGGAGATTTTAGCGCCATGGCGTTTTCGGTGGTTATGCCCCTGGAGGTTTCGGGAGAAGCTACGAAATACCCGTCGCTGTTTGCGAAAGCGGGCGTGGCTTTCACAGGGCGCCGCTGCTGGTCCGACGAGGAGGCTGTAGCGCTTGCCCGCGACGCGGATGCCATCATAACCGAAGGCAGCCAGTGTCCTGTTCCCAGGCATGTCATAGAAAGTCTCAACAACTGTCAGATCATCGCAGGTACCCAGATCGGGTATGATACGTTTGATATCGAGGCTGCGACCGAACGCGGGATCCTTGTAACGAATGTTCCTGGCTACTGCGTCGAAGAAGTGTCCGATCATGCTATGGCGCTCGTGCTTGCCTGTGCCCGCCAGGTGGTCGCGCTGAATGATGCCGCTGGGCGAGGAGAATGGGGTTTCGGTCCGAACTCGGCGAAAATCAAGCAAGGCGTCCGAGCGCGAATGGACGCGCTCGGAGGCAAGACTCTCGGAATCTTCGGATTTGGTGCCATAGGTCGTTCGCTGGTGCCCAAGGCGAAGGGCTTTCGGGTACGCCTTATCGCATGTGATCCGTTCATTGAGCCCTCAACGGGCACCGAATTGGGAGTGGAGATGGTGAACTGGGCGACGCTGCTCCGTGAATCCGATTTCCTCTCGATTCATGCCGCCCTTACTGGAGAGACTCGTCACGTCTTCGATGAAAGTGCGTTCAAACTGATGAAGCCGGGCGCATGCCTCATCAACACTGCGAGGGGAGGCTTCGTGGATGAAGATGCACTCCATAGCGCACTTGCAGAGCGGAGACTGGCCATGGCGGCTCTTGATGTCCTCGAGACGGAACCACCCGCGGACCATAATTCGCTGCTGGACCTGGATAATGTCATCAGTACCGCCCATTCCGCCTTCTATTCGCCGAGAGCACTCGAGACTCAATGGCTCCGTCCGGCGCAGGAAGTCCTGCGCGTCTTCCGCGGAAGATGGCCACTGGCTGTCGTGAATCCCTCCGCGCGTCAACGGTTTGTAGAGCGTTTTGGAGCGATGAAAGAGCCCGAGTCGGAGGAATGACCGCTATTCTGTTGACTGTGGGTTGGGGGCCTCTCCTGGTGGGGTGTCCTGCGTTGCACAATCATATCTGTTGTACGGGGGCGAGTTGAAAGCGAAAGTCATGCGCAAATGCCTGCTCGTTACATTGCTTGTTATTGTACTTACCGCGATGCCGGCATGCTCCGGTGGAGAGGATACTCCGGATGGTGCCGGCGTACCAGGTGATGTCCAGGAACAGGAACCCGTGGACGGAGATGAATCATCAGGTGAGCAGGAAGCAGGGCAAGAGGGCGATTCGGCTGGAAACAGGCCGCCAACTATCTCCGCGGTGAGTATTGAACCGGACTCTGTGCAGATAGCCAGAAATTCCACCGTGAGGCTCAGCGCAGAGGCGGCGGATCCGGATGGCGACTCACTTGAATACAAATGGGCGGCTACCGGAGGGAGCTTCGACAATGTCGCAGGTCATCGCGCCACGTGGCGCTCGCCGGAGTTGACAGGGAGCTTCACAGTTACGGTCACTGTTACGGATGGCAGAGGAGGAACCACAACCTCGGAAACCACGTTTACTGTTATCACCAACCAGGCACCCGGCATTACGGCGCTGACTGCAGCACCCTCGTCGGTAGCCCCTGGGGGGCATGTTGCCGTAACAGCATCCGCCGAGGATCCGGATGGAGACCCCGTCACGTATCAGTGGGTAGCGGATGGAGGCCAGATAACAGGCGTCGGTTCCACCGTGACGTGGATCGCGCCTGATGTGAGCGCCGGTGAGAAGACAAACTACACCATCACGGTTACCGCCGACGACGGTCGCGGTGGCACTGCCGCGAAGACGATAGATATTGGCATAGCCATCGGCTTCGGCACGAAGGTGTTCAATACCGTGCCGGCTGAGAGTGGTACGGTGATCGAAGATGGTGGAGACGAGACATCCTTCTTCAGGGCGGGTGACACGCTCGATAACGAGTCGGTGAGGGCGTTCTTCAGCTTTGACTTGTCTGATGTGGTGGACACTCATGTGTCCGAGGCGACTCTGCGTTTTACACATGCGGCTACCGTGGGCGACCCTTTCTACAGGCCCACCGGCCTGGGAGGTATCCGTGTGTTCGTCGTGAGGTATGACGAAGGCGGACTAGCTGACCTCTACACGGATCCGAGAGAAGAGTTGACGGAGACTGTCCTGATGGAGTCTCCGACCGAGTTTGACATCACGAAGTTTGTTCAGCGGATAGGCGAAGGCAGCGCATTCAGCGACCGGATGCAGTTCATGGTCAGATTCCAGAAGGAGACCAACAACGATGGCGTGGCTGACTACATGGAATGGTCGCAGGCGGTAATCACCGTGACGTACGCTCCAGATTGAGACATCCGCGGCACTCTGTCTGAGAGGAGACATCATCTGGCTCCATCCCTCTGCGCGTGTGCCTGTTTCAGTACCTGCGGCTGCGCTCGCGGTTGTGGTATCATCACAGGCCGCTTGTGCGCTTCGTCGGCATCGTGAAAAGCATGACTGCTTCCATGTGCATCTCAGGCGCTGATATCGAATGACATTTCTGCCGAAACTGTTGCTGCTTGCGCTTGCCGGCGGATTTGGCGCACTTGCCCGCTACGGACTTGCCGGCGTGGTCCAGAAGTGGATTGGTATAGGTTTTCCCGTTGGCACACTCGCTGTCAACATACTCGGGTGTTTCATCTTCGGCGTGGTATGGGCGATTGCCATCGAGCGCATGGCCCTGAGCCCGGAGCTGCGTGTGATTCTACTGACGGGCTTCCTTGGCAGCTTCACAACATTTGCCACATTCATGTCTGAAACGTATCAGTTGGTCTCTTCGTCCGAATGGATGGCTGCAGTAGCAAACCTGACCATCACAAACGTGTCGGGCCTTGCTGTGTTCCTTCTCGGACTGGTAGTCGGCAGGGTAGTCTGATCCTCAAATGGAGGTCATGTCATGAAGTTGCCGTATGAGTCTGAACTACTCCGGATCTTCGTTGGCGAATCCGACCGGTATGAGGGCCACCCGCTGCCCGAGGCAATTGTGAGAAAGGCACGCGAGATGGGTATGGCAGGTGCTACCGTACTTCACGGTACGATGGGTTTCGGAGCGCATAGTCGCCTTCATACCGCCAGGATACTGCGGTTGTCCGAGGATCTGCCTGTTGTCATTGAGATAGTGGACATGCCTGAACGCATCCAGGCATTTCTTCCCGTGCTCGACATGATGATTACGGAGGGCCTCGTCACGCTCGAGAAAGTGAAGGTCATTGTGTACCGCCACAATGACATGCCACAGGATAACTGACGGTACAGACACCGCCGAGGGGAAGCCCCTGTGTCCTGAGATGGGGGGATCGTCATCTACTCGGTTGCCGCTTTGCGCATGTGTTTGGAGAGCACCTTTGGTCGCTCTGTGGTTTCACACGAGATGGCATCTGGCGCTTCGGTTGCAGTACTTTCCGAATCTACTCTCTGCCCCGTCCGGGTTACCGCTATTCAAGTCTTTCAACGCCGGGTTCTTAGTGCGATTCCCGTGAACAAACGTGTGAAGCGGTTACAATAGGGCTGGTAGTGCTCATTAGCGACCCGTGAAGGGAGGATAGCGATGGGAAATCTGATCCATGGCGAGCAACTCGGTTACATGCTCGACGAGATCAAGGACGTGTCAGGCTATCTCTGGCAGAGTGGATGCACCCCCGCAAGCGGTGGAAATCTCTCTGTCGATGTGACAGAGGCCATCGACGCTGATGGCTCCGATTTCGAGCCGGGCAGACAGGACGTGCTGCCGGTGCGTGTGTCGGCGCTTGCCGGTCGTGTGCTCTTCGTGACCGCAAGCGGAGCGCGCTTCCGGGATGTACCTCGAGATCCTGCAGGGTGCCTGTTGTTGCTGCGAGTGCTGGCAGATGGTCAGGGCTATGAGGTGCTCTGGGGTGGGAGAAGTGGCAGAAATCCGACGATGGAGTTCCTTCCACATCTGAAAATTCACGAACATATACAGGCGAACGGCCTTCCGGACAGGGCCGTGCTGCATAGTCATCCTGCACATCTCATTGCGTTGAGCCACATGCCTGAGTACCGTACACAGGATTTCGTGCGTGTTCTCGAAGTCTCACAAACTACGGCGAAGGTGTTTCTCGAAGAAGGGGTTGGCATGGCCGGATATGCACCCATGGGAAGTGAAAAGCTTGCGGGCCACACCGTTGAGCTGCTCAAGGGACGTAGGATAGTGTTATGGGAGCGGCACGGATGCATAGCGGTGGGGCGCGACGTATTTGAGGCATTCGACCTCATTGACATGCTGGAGAAGGCCGCACAGGTGTTTTTCGCGTGCGTATCTGCGGGATATGAACCACGACGAATGACGTATGAGGAGATAGCCTCTCTCGGACACTAAGAAGTCCGGCTACAGTGTCTTGACTGTTGCACGGTTCTCGGACCTCATTTGTTCTCGCCTTGAACCGGTTGACCGATGCAGGTCAGGAACTGTTCCCGGGTTTCGTCAGCTCCATCACAACCATGTCGGCGAAGCTGCCGTCGGGCATTTCCCACGACTCTTTCAGGACATCGGTCTGCTTGAATCCGACCTTCTCGTAGGAGCGGATGGCGGAGGTGTTTTCAGGAAACACCGTCAACACGAGGTGTGCGATTTCGAGTTCGCCGAATGCGTATTCTGCCGCAAGCTTCAGAGCTTCTGTTCCAAGGCCTTTGCCGCGATAGTCCTTGTCCATGATGGCGATCCCGACTTCCGCAGTTGTTCCTCCCTCGCGGAAGCCTTTGATAGCAAGGAAGCCGACGGGAGTGTCAGTGGCGGAATCGATGATGCTGAAGCCGATGGTACGACCACCGCTCAAGTTGGGGACTGTAATGGTCTCGATGTAGCGGCGAAAACGCTCTTCTTCGTCCGGTTCGAATGGGTCCCAGCCCATCGTCTCGACGAGGACGGGGTCGTCCGAAAGCGGCAGGTACCGCGCGACATGAGAGTCTTCCAGCGGCTCTAACCGTATGGGAGGCTCGGGTTCCATCTGCGGCGATACTCTACCACATCGGCGCGTATCGTTCACCTCCGTGGAAGGTCAGGAGCGGTCCGCTTCACGCCTGTGTATTGCCGGCGAACTTGAAGGCATCGGGCAGCGAATCTATGAAGTCGCGTATCTCGTCGCGAACTCGCCGGTATACCGCAATCCTCTCGTCTTCGTTCGACATGTCCCTGGTGAGAAATGGCGGGTCATCGAACTCAACATGCACCCTTTGGGTAGCCCCGGGGAAGAACGGACACGTTTCGCGGGCGTGTGAGCAGACGGTGACTACGTAGTCGAACTGGATATCCATGAGGTCGTTCACGCTCTTTGAGCGCTGTCCCGAGATGTCGACGCCAACCTCTGACATAACTCGCACAGCCAGCGGGTCGACAGCCTTCACTTCCACGCCCGCAGAGTATGGCTCGATTACATCTCCTTTCAGATGCCGGGTCCATCCTTCAGCCATTTGGCTACGACACGAATTGCCTGTACAGAGGAAAAGCACTTTGAGTTTGTCGATCATCACGTCTCCCTTAACCCTGATGCTGCTGCGTCAGCCTCTGTCTGCCGGTCTTCTCACTGTATCACGGCAAGCTGCGGGCAGGTGAATGGCACTGTTGCACAGCACCCGATTGGGTTACAATGACCGTGTCGTTCTACCGTGACCAGGAGGTCGCCCCGCCGATGATTAAGGTTATCTCACTTGTCTACAGAAAGAAGGGTATCAGTCCCAGGCAGTTCCTCTCATACTGGCAGGAGAAGCATGCGTCTCTCGCGGTAGAAAACATACCGGGCATGCTGCACTATGCACAGAACCATCCTATCATCAGTCCGGGACTTCAGGACGACGCGGACGGCATTGTGGAGATGTGGTTCGAGGATATGGACGCTTACGAAGAGTATATGGAGTGGCGCGTGTCCGATGAAGCCCTGATGATGAAGGAGAGCGAGGAAAAATTCCTCGATGACTCCCTGACACGCCGGTACGTGGTCGAGGAACACGTCTTCAAGAGAGTTGGGATTGGCGGACAGGTTGCCCGCCTCGGCTGAGTACGCCGTTCGTCAACCTCTGGATTGTTCAGGCGCGAGGCGCGGCTGCGATTCGTGCCTTTTCATTTTTTGTCGATGCAGGGCACACGCCACGACCGTGCGATGATTGCCGTGCCGACTTTGTGGCACTAGAATGCTCGCAGAGGGTGAGTGAGT
>CAZKHH010000020.1:0-25641 GCA_964552485.1 uncultured Dehalococcoidales bacterium
GAGTCCGCCGAGTGTGAGCACGTCCATCCTCCGTTCCCCCGTGGAGGCGGTGCTCAAACTCGCTCTCACATCCGGCCGGCAGATGTGCTCCCCAAGGGCTTGTAACGGCCTTGCGTTCGCACTGTAGCCCAGAACACGCGCCAGAATGGAGCCAAACGTGCGTATGGCGCCGACATCACGAATAGCACGGGACATCGTGGATCCGCGCCAGCGCAGCCGCTCATACCCGGCGCTTCGCAGCACCGCGTCAACATGTTCCGGTCTGGCGGCCCACAGGCGGGAACACGGCAGACCGGGCCTGATTCGCGTCCAGGTTGTGTCTGCGACAATGGCCACAGGGATCTGTGTGCCCGAGGAGACCAACGTGGGACTCCCGGAACCCGCCTTTTCGACTACATGAAGGACTACTCTATCGTAGGCGGAGTCATTCGCGTGTCCGTGCCCGTACCAGTCCGAAGCACGGACATGTATTTCGACATCGCCAAAGACCACATCGCCTTTATCGGTCTCGAGAACGGCATCTTTGAAATCCGGTCCGGAGGATTCGCGCGAAATGCCCGGATAGCGCACATTCATTGTCCCGAAGTGCTCGGTCCGGATTACCGCACCGGCTGAATGCAGCCAGCGGTCATGCAGCTCGTGCTCGTACCGTATCCGTTTCCGTGTAGACAAGGGCCGAAAAAACGCAGGGTTCGTCAGCCCTGCCGTTCCTCCCGGGAGCCGTACTGGAACTGAGCTCGCTCGGCGACGATGTGCAGCAGCGTTACAGATGTCCCACGCGGCTGATACTGCCCGGTCTCCCATTCGCTGACCGTCTGTTGACGCACACCAAGGTCTTTGGCGAGTTCGGATTGGGTCAGCCCGAGGTGACGCCTCAGGGCGCGTATTCGCCGCCGGTCCCAGCTCTTGTGCGCCATCCTGTGACTAGTCTATACACGGTGCAGTGTAAGATTCAAGTACCGCAACGTGACTTGCATACGGGAGACCGTGTGCTATAATCTTTAGCAGTCTTAGCAGTCAAGTGCTAACGGGAAATGTGAAAGGAGGTAATATGGCTTCACTAGTACCCCTGGGAGACAGAGTCGTCATTAAACCAACTCCCAAAGAAGAAGTCAGCAAGGGAGGCATCGTTCTTCCGGACACCGCCAAAGAAAAGCCGCAGGAAGGCAGTGTCGTGGCGGTCGGGGCCGGAAAGCTGACGGATGATGGAAAGAGACTTCCCATGGATGTCTCGGCCGGCGACATCGTCATCTATTCAAAGTACGCCGGCACAGAGTTCAAGGAAGACGGTGATGAACTCGTCATCATGCGAGAGAGCGATATTCTCGCCAAGAAGTCATAAGGAACGATAGGAGGAGGCGTAATGGCTAAACAGATACTGTTCGGCGAAGAGGCGCGCAAGAAGCTCAGCACCGGTATCGACACCCTTGCGGATGCGATACGTGTGACCCTGGGCCCTCGCGGACGCCCCGTAGCCCTGGACAAGAAATTCGGCGCACCCAATGTGATTAACGATGGCGTAGCCATCGCTAAGGAAATCGAGCTTGAGGACCCGTTCGAGAACATGGGTGCTCAGCTCGTAAAGGAAGCGTCCACCAAGACAAACGATCAGTGCGGCGACGGCACGAGCACATCCGTAATCCTTGCTCAGGCAATCGTGCGTGAAGGCTTCAAGAACATCGCAGCCGGAGCCGACTCGCAGTCCCTGAAGCGAGGCATCGAGCACGGCGTCAGCGCGGTTGTCGATGAGCTCAAGAACATGGCCATCCCGGTCAAGGGCAAAGACCAGGTAGCGCAGGTCGCTGCACTGTCCGCCGTCGACAAGGAGATCGGCAACCTCATATCTGACGTCATGGAGAAGGTCGGCAAGGATGGCGTCATCACGGTCGAAGAAGGCAAGGGTCTGGAGTTCGAGACAGACTTCGTCGAAGGCATGAAATTCGACCGCGGCTACATCAGCCCGTACTTCATCAACAACCAGGAGCTGATGCGCACCGAGCTCGAGGACCCATACATCCTTATTACCGACAAGAAGATCTCCGCCATGAATGACGTGCTGCCCGCGCTCGAGAAGATCGTGCAGTCGACCAAGAACGTCGTCATCATCGCCGAGGACGTCGAGGGTGAGCCGCTTGCAACTCTCGTCGTCAACAAGCTCAGGGGCACGCTCAGCCCGCTCGCCGTTAAGGCGCCCGGATTCGGCGACCGCCGAAAGGCCATGCTGCAGGACATCGCCGTCCTCACAGGCGGCACGGTAATCTCCGAGGAAGTCGGCCGCAAGCTCGACTCCGTCACACTTGAGGATCTTGGCCGCGCCCGCCGCATCGTTGCGGATAAGGACAACACCACAATCGTTGAGGGCAAGGGTCAGGCCGATGCAATCGAAGGGCGCATCAAGCAGATCCGTTCCGAGATTGAAAGCAGCACATCCGACTACGACAAAGAGAAACTGCAGGAACGCCTGGCGAAGCTGGCCGGCGGCGTGGCCGTCATTAAGGTCGGCGCAGGCACCGAGGTTGAGCTCAAAGAGAAGAAGCACCGTGTTGAGGATGCGCTGAGTGCAACCAGGGCCGCAGTCGAGGAAGGAATCCTCGCCGGTGGCGGCACCTCCTTGCTGACAGCGTCCAAGGTGCTCGAAAACATCGACCTCTCTGGCGACGAGAAGACCGGTCTGCTGATTCTGAAGCGCGCACTCGAAGAGCCGCTGCGCTGCATCGCTACCAACAGCGGCCGCGAGGCCTCCGTCGTGGCCAACCACGTCAAGGAGAGCCCTGTCGGCATCGGTTACGATGCGATGAACGACGTCTGGGACATCAACATGGTGGAAGCAGGCATCGTCGATCCGCTCAAGGTTACTCGCTCAGCGCTTCAGAACGCGGCGAGCATCGCCAACATGATCCTGACCACCGAGAGCCTCATTACCGACCTTCCTGAGAAGGACAAGGGGCCCGCAATGCCCCCCGGAGGCTACCCCGACTACTAGCCCGTATCCCCGACTGATACCAGAGAGGGCCGCCACACGGCGGCCCTCTTTCTCTTTGTCCGGCTGAAGCCCGCGCTACATATCAAGCAAATCTTCGGCTATCTCTCCTTCAACAGGGCCCACTACTGCCAGGTTCAACCGGGATGACGATAGCAGCTGACACGCCACGCGGGCAATATCGTCCGACGTCACCGCATCGATGCGCGCGCAGACTTCCTCCACAGACAGCACTTCCCCGTTGAGGAGCTGCTGATAGCTGTACCACATTGCAGCGCTCTGCGTATCCTCGAGTCTAAGATCCAGTCTCCCCTTGGAGAGCTCCTTCGCCCGTGTAAGCTCCTCGGAACCGACACCGTTACGCAGTTTGGCGAGTTCCCCTACAATGGCGTGAATGCACTCGTTCAATCGCGCAGGCTCGACGCCCGCATACACGACGACCGCGCCCGACGACGCGAAGTGCTCCGTATAGCTGTGTATGTCATACGCGAGGCCCTTCCTCTCCCGCACCTCGAGAAACAGGCGACTGCTCATGCCACCGCCAAGCACGACATTCATTATGTCGACAATGAATCGAAGGTCGTCACGTCGCGAGACTCCGTGTGCGGCGATACACACATGAGCCTGCTCACCGTCGCGTCTATCTATCTCGATTCGTGGCGCCTGTTGCGCCGGATCTGTCCGGTACTGACGGTCAGGAACGGCGCGATGTTCATCCACGCAGTGCCGCAAGACTTCCTCGCACACATGCTCATGCTCGATATTCCCGGCGATGCCTACGACAAGGTTGGACGGCACGTAGTGTTGCTGCATATACGCGACAAGGTCGTTCCGTGAGACGGCTGAAACCGACTCTACAGTACCGGCGATATCGCGCCCCAGAGGTTGTTCCGGCCACAGCAGCGTATCGATCAGCATGCTCGCGCGCTGCTGTGGTATATCGAGGTTCATCCGTATCTCCTCGATAACGACACGGCGTTCCTTATCCATCTCCCGCGCGTCAAAAAGCGAGTTCTGTGCCATGTCGAACAGCAGGTCGACCCCCAGCGACAGATGAGGACGCGTCACCTTGGCAAAATATACCGTCTCTTCGCGTCCGGTGCCGCCGTTGAGGATGCCACCCACGCTCTCTATCTCAGCACTGATCTCCTTGGGCGAGGGTCGCCGTGAGGTGCCTTTGAAGCAGAGATGCTCGACGAAGTGGGACATACCCGCCTGTTCGTCAGGTTCGTGGCACGCCCCAACGCCATAGGCGAGTGCAACACCGACAGAACGGGCATGGGGCATGGGCACGGTAACAACCGTAAGGCCATTTGGAAGGGTAGATATCTGCCACATAGGCGTCAATTCTACGGGCGCGCCTGAAGGGCGTCAATTGCGAGCACGTGTCAGCCTTCGTCGTCTCAGATTGACGCCTACAGTGACGAGGGCTAGACTGTTGCGACCGGGCATTTCAACCCGGCTGAGAAGGGCGGCTATGGCAATACAACGGAAGACGAAGATAATCTGCACCCTGGGTCCGGCGACACAGGACTACGCCACCATCGAAAAACTTGCGCGGGCAGGGATGGACGTGGCGCGCCTCAACTTCTCGCACGGAAACTACGAAGAGCACGAGAAGCGCATCGTCAGCATCCGCAGTGTCTCACGAGAGCTTGAGAGGCCTCTCGCAATCCTGCAGGACCTGCCGGGGCCGAAGATACGCACAGGCACGCTCAGAGAAGAAAGGGTCTGGCTGGAGGATGGCGAGGAGATAGTCCTCACCACCGACGATATCGTCGGGGACGCCTCTCGCATCTCTGTGACTCTCGAGACGCTCCCACAGGATGTACGCGTCGGCGACTCTATTTTCGTGAACGACGGCACGATACGCCTCAAGGTCATCGAGATCGCCGGCACAGAAATACGGTGCAGAATAGCGACCGGCGGCCTCCTCACTCCGATGAAAGGTATCAACGTGCCCGGCGTACGGTTGAGCACGCAGGCAGTCACCGAGAGCGACCTTCGACATCTCGAGTTCGGACTGCGGCACGGTGTCGACTACGTCGGCCTGTCCTTTATCACCGACGCGGAGGATGTAAACAAGGCGAAGTCGTTCATTCGCGACCACGGAGCGGACACTCCTGTCATCGCCAAGATAGAACGCAGGCAGGCGCTGGAAAACATCGATGAAATAATCGATGCGGCCGACGGCATCATGGTCGCGCGCGGTGACCTCGGTGTAGAGGTCCCGCTCCGCCGCGTTCCCATCGAGCAGAAACGCATCATATCCAAGTGCAACAAGGTTGGAAAGCCGGTTATCGTCGCAACGCAAATGATGGAATCGATGGTCTACGCTCCCGGACCGACCCGGGCCGAAGCGAGCGATGTTGCAAACGCCATCTTCGACGGTGCAGATGCAGTGATGCTTTCTGCGGAGACGGCAATCGGCAGCTACCCCGTGCAGGTCGTGGAAATGATGGCGGCTATCGCGATAGAAGCCGCCTCCGCACTGCCGTACGAGGCAATGTTGCGTGAAAAAGGCGAAACAGTCATTCCTCAGCCGGACGAGGCCATCAGCTACTCTGCGGTGAGCATCGCCCAACGGCTGAATGCGGCCGTGATACTCGCATTCACCACCTCGGGCAGCACCGCAATGCGGGTGGCGAAGTTCCGCGCCGAATGCCCCGTCCTTGCCCTCACTTCACGTGAAGAGGTTATGCGCCGGCTTTCCCTCTTCTGGGGCCTGAGACCTCATCTGGTGGGAGAATACAGCTCTATCGAGCAGATATTCGCAGAAGGAACGGAGATCGCTCGTTCACTCGGCATGGCGGGAGCGGGAGATCTGATTGTGATGACCGCAGGTGTCCCGTTCGGGGTCGCAGGGAACACCAATATGCTCAAGATCCAGCGGGTCGACTGAACGCGGCATAATGGGCGCCCGGATCCTGCCAGCCCGCACAATTAACCCTCGCTTAAGCCACGTTTGACCGTGTCTTAACCGAAGCTTAAACACGTCTTAACCCACCGACCCTAGACTCCCACACTAATGGTCGCAGAAACTACACCTCAATCCGGCCATCCGATGAGGCATTTGACCGGAAGGCCCACCGGCACTTCTCGATTCCTTGAACTCGATGACGCACGCTGAAATGCGCAGTCTATCCGGCTGGTCCGTATGTGACGCCGTTCGCACACAAGGTCTCCCGTGCCGTTCCTATCGCATGTCAGCACGGTTGCTCAGTGCCAAATACACACCAAACTACCTCCCGAAAAAGGCCAATCCACATCCGAGGAGACTTCAATGATTCGAGCCGACCTGCACGTTCACAGCCGCTGCTCGGGCAAACCGGCGAACTGGCTTGCCAAGCAGTTCAGCATACCGGAATCGTTCACCGAACCGCTTCACATCTACGACACAGCGATGAAGCGCGGCATGACGCATGTCACCATCACGGACCACAACACGATAGAAGGCTGCCTGGAGATAGCCCACCTGGGGAATACCTTCATCTCCTGCGAGCTGACCGCACGCTTTCCCGAGGACGGTTGCAGGGTCCATGTGCTGACACACAACATCACCGAGAATCAGTTTCGCGACCTCGTTCTCGTGCGCAAAGACCTCTACGCGCTGGTCGAATACTGCGAGGCGCACGGAATAGCGCACACCATCGCGCATCCGCTCTATTCGGTGAACAACATGCTCACAGAGGAGCATTTCCAGAAGCTGTTGCTCCTCTTCGACAGCTTCGAGCTCAATGGCTTCCGCAGCCCGGATGTAAATGTGAGGCTCCGGGGCATCCTCTCATCCCTTACCGGCGAAAAGTTGGAAATGCTCGCGGACAAGCACAGGATAGAACGGCCGCGGCTCGATCCGACCCGCAAGCACATGATCTCCGGCTCTGACGATCATTCCGGTATGTTCGTCGCCCGCAGCTATACAACCAACTCGGGCGACACTCCCGACGCATTCTTCCGCGACGTCGAGTCCAACATTCCCAATCCCTGTCCTTCGGACCCGCAGCACCTCGCCTACGCAATCTATTCCATCCTCTACCAGCATATCGAGCAGAAGGTCGATATCGACAAGTACGTGAACCGCGACGACGGCCTCAAGAACATCTCGTTGCTACTCACGCTCAACAAGCCCCCTAACGGTTCCACGTTCTCTTCGATCGTC
The DNA here is from genome assembly GCA_964552485.1 of uncultured Dehalococcoidales bacterium. Taxonomy (GTDB): domain Bacteria; phylum Chloroflexota; class Dehalococcoidia; order GIF9; family AB-539-J10; genus SKVJ01. Next base: position 7,140 of record CAZKHH010000020.1, read on the forward strand.
AAGTGGTTCGCAGGGCACAGGACAGCGAACAAGAACGACGCGGAGTACCTCTTCCGTAAAACGATGAAGCAGGCGTCCGAATTGACCCGCGACCTTACCCCGGAGAATGTGCCCTACCGCTGGTTCACCACCATATCCACAGCAGTCGACGAAAGCGTTAACGATCTCTTGGAGTACACGGTCACCCAGGTAAAAAGCGGCAACGTCTTCAACATCTTCAGAAGCTTCGGTTCCATCTCCTCGCTCTATTTCCTTTCCATTCCATATTATGTCGCGTACAAGTCATTCCAGGAGACGCGCCTCTTTGCAGATTCGGTCGACGTAACCGTTGCACCGCGGCGCAAGGCGAAGGCGGTACACCTTACCGATACCTACTACGAAGTCAACGGGGTCGCGAAGAGCCTTCAACAGATGACGCAGTGCTCCCAACGACTCGGACTTGACTACACCTTCATCACATGCGCCGACACGCCAAGTCTCCTCGGAGAGAAAGTCTTCAAGCCCATCAAAGCCTATGACCTGCCGGAATACCCGGAGATGAAACTGGCATGTCCTCCGATACTCGAAGTCATCGACTACTGCTACAAGGAGGACTTCACCCACGTCCATGCGGCGACGCCGGGGCCGGTTGGCCTTACCGGTCTCCTTGTCGCCAAGCTACTGAACCGTCCTTTCTTCACCACATACCACACTGCCCTGCCGCAGTACGCCGCCCACATTACAGGCGACCAGTCGATGGAAAGCCTCGTGTGGACCTACATGCGATGGTTCTACAACCAGGCCGACCGGGTCTTCGCCCCGTCGCAGGCGTTCAGAGACGAACTCATCGCGAACGGTATCCATCCATCGCGGGTTGTGCTCATGCCGCGCGGCGTCGACACCGTACGTTTCCATCCCCGCGACTGGAACACGCCACAGTCCGGCTACAACCTCGTCTACGTCGGAAGAGTCTCCCGGGAGAAGAACCTTGACGTGCTGGCGGACGCGTTCATCAAGCTTGGACGGGATGACGTGAAGCTCACAATTGTTGGGGACGGCCCCTACCGCACACAGCTCATGTCAGAGCTCGCGGGATACAACGTCGAATTCCCTGGCTATCTCGAAGGAAACGAACTAGTAGAGTCATACCGTTCCGCAGACCTGTTCGTCTTTCCGTCAACAACGGACACATTCGGCAACGTGATACTTGAGGCACACGCCTGCGCCGTGCCAACGCTGATTACCGACATTGGGGGGCCGAGGGAAAACGTCATTGATGGCGAGACCGGGCTTGTGGTGCCAGGAAAGAATGTGGAGGCCCTTCACGCTGCCCTGAAGTCGCTTCTCGACCATCGCCTGCTCACAACCATGGGCCTGCAGGCACGACAGCGTGTCGAGAAACGCAGCTTTGATAACGCGTTCTTGGAGTACTGGACCGCATACGAAGGGACACCGGCGGGCGCGGAACTGCTGGAAGCGGCCGCCTGAAGGCAACAGAGAGTTGGAGGAACACAATGAAGATAGTAGTTGTAGGTGCAGGATACGTCGGGCTGGTCGCGGCAGCGTGTCTGGCCGATTCGGGACATGACACTGTCTGCGTAGAGTCCGACCCGATACGACTTGGCTTACTCGTAAACGGAGTGAGCCCTATCAAGGAAGCAGGTATAGACCAACTGCTGGCCGCTCACCTCACGGACGGCTCGCTGCATTTCACGGGACAGCTTCCCCGTCCGCTCGATGCCGATGTCGTGTTCATTGCAGTGGGTACTCCCTGCCTCACGACTGGTGCAACCGATATGTCCCAGGTCGCCGTGGCGGCGGCGCAGGTAGCTGATGCGGTTGAGCGTCCGCTGGTAGTGGCTATGAAGAGCACGGTGCCACCGGGCACAGGTCTGCGACTGTCTCGCCGATTCTTCCGGGACAAGCCTATCGCGTACGTATCCAACCCCGAGTTCCTGCGCGAGGGACAGGCCGTGTGGGATTGGCGAAACCCGAGCCGTGTAGTCATCGGCGCGACCGACGAGCAGGCGGCTGCCACGATCGCAAAGCTCTACGCCGACATGGACGCTCCGATGGTCCTCACCGACGTGACGAGTGCCGAAGCGATCAAGTACGCGGCGAACGCGTTTCTCGTAACCAAGATCTCGTTCATTAACGAGATAGCATCGCTTTGTGAGGTCGTAGGAGCCCACATCGATGACGTCGCGTGCGGCATCGGTCTCGATCCACGTATCGGGCCGGACTTCCTCCGGGCAGGACTAGGATACGGAGGTTCATGCTTCCCGAAGGACGCTCGCTCGCTCGACTACTCCGCGCTCAACAATGGCTATGACTTCCGGCTTCTCAAGTCGACCATCGAGGTCAACGCAAAGCAGCGCATCCTCCCGGTGCGCAAGCTAAAGCGTATCCTTGGAAACCTGGAGAGCGCCGAGGTCGCCATGCTCGGCCTCGCGTTTAAACCGGACACGGATGACGTGCGCGAATCCCCAGCGCTCGCGGTCGCGCAACTGCTGCACGAGGAAGGAGTCCATCTCAGGGTCTATGATCCCTGCGCAACGGCCAATGCGCGTCCCTACCTGCCCGATGATACAGTGGTGTGCAACAACATCTACGAGGCAACCGCTGGAGCCTCCGCAGTGGTGCTGGTGACCGAGTGGAGAGAATTCCTCGACGCGGACTGGACCGCCATCCGAGCTTTGATGCACGCACCACATGCCGTCTTGGACGGCCGCAATGCGTTGCAACAGAAACTGATGACGGAACTGGGGTTCACGTATTCGGGCATCGGACGCTCCATAGCGACCCGGGAGCAGGTGCCGGCATGAGAATCGCATACCTGCTTCTACAGTTCCCAGTCCTGACACAGACGTTTATCGTCAATGAGATAACCGAGCTCCTGGACCAGGGTCACGAAGTATTTGTCTTCTCTGCGACACATCCTAAGTCGAAGGTGTGGCAGCCACAGATCGAGGACTACGACCTTATCGCACGAACCTACTACCTCCCGGTGTTTGCCAATATCACACATGGACTACCGGATTCCGATGGCTATCCCGACCTGCTACGGGACTCCCTGGAGGCCACGAGGCTCGGCGCACGGATACTCGAAGAAGTCGCGGACATCACTGCGGCGAGCCATTTCGGCAAGCTTGCGGAGAAGCTGCATATCGACCTCATCCATTCCCACTTTTACGGCTCCGCATCGACGCTTGCGGCGCTCACTGCCAGGCGAGCAGGCATCCCATTCACTTTCACATGTCACGCACTCGATATCTTCGTGGGCCCGGATCCGGAGGTCATGCGCCGGCATTTCGACGCCGCGTCACGAATCATAACCATCTCCCTCTACAACAAGGAGTACCTGAAGGGACTCACGGACGTAGCGGATGACAAGATCGCCATCGTACGGGCCTGCTCCGATATCAGACGGTTCATCGACGTCCGGCGCCGGGACCGCGGAGACTGCATCGTCTCGCTCGGCCGCCTTGTGGAGAAGAAGGGACTGAAGTACGCGATTGAAGCGTTCGCCAGAGTGGCTCCGGACTTCCCCGCGCTGCGCTACAGGATCCTCGGCGACGGTCCGCTCCATGACGAGCTCAATGGCCTTGCACAGGAGCTTGGCGTAGCCGAACGGATTGAATTCAAGGGCGCTGTAAGCCAGGACGAGGTCAGGGCAGCGCTCGAGGAAGCGACACTGATGGTGCTTCCGTGTGTCCACGCCGCGAACGGCGATCTCGACGGCTCTCCGCTCGCTCTCCAGGAAGCTATGGTTGCAGGAGTACCCGTAGTGTCTACAACCGTTGCCAGCATCCCTGAACTGATCAGGACAGAGGCCGAGGGGACGCTTATCCCGCCGCATGACAGTGACGGTCTTGAAGATGCGATCCGGCGCCTGCTCACCAATGAGTCAGCCCGTCGTACAATGGGCCGGATTGGGACCGCGAGAGTGCTTGAGTGCTTCAATATCCGCACGGAGGTCACGAAGCTTGTCGCCATCTGGCGCGAGGTCTTGACCGAATCGGATGCGAACATGGCCCTTTTAACCCAAACTTAACATAGTATTAACTGCCCCTTAAGTGTACGCGTGCGTTCGGTTGCTACCATACGATTGTGGAGCATACAAAGAACAATACCATTGCACTTGATCTTCACGTTCACACAAAGCTCTCACGCTCAATCCCCTTCAATATGGCCGACCTCCACAAGCTCATCACACACGGCAAGAGCATCGGCCTTGACGGCTTTGCCATCACCGAGCACATAAACGCCCCTGACTACTGGCAGACATACGAGCAGATAGGGCAGCGCTTTTTCTGTGACAGCGGCATCTATTACGTGGAACCAGGGTTCCACCTCGTCAACGGCGCCGAGATCACTTTGAAGGGCAAGGGCGACATTCTCGCGCTCGGGGACATCCGCTCAATCCAGGCGCTGGACCTCAAGCTGAACCTGAGCGGCGGATACCACCCAACGCTCGAGGAGTTTGTTCAGGAGTCTCCGGCGGACCTCATCCTCATCGGCGCTCATCCCTACCGTCCAAAGGGCGGCATCATGAAGTTCGAGACCGACTGGCTCAGGAAGCTGACGGCCATCGAGGTCAACGGCAAGGATTTCGGCCAGGAGGATAAGGTGGAGAACACAGCCGCCTACCTTGAGCTACCGATAGTCGGGGGAAGCGATACGCACTACTGGCCGCAACTCGGCATCCGCCGGACACTACTGCCTATCACCCGTCTGACGATATATTCCATCAAGAATGCCATCATGTCGAGGCGGTCAACCGTTCAGAGCAACCCGGACGGCCCGTTCCTCGTGGACGTATGCACACATCACAAGCGAACGCTGAAAGCAGCGCTCGGCCTCTACAGCCCGGAACGGCTTGCGGAGCTTGACATGGATAGGGAGGTGACCGGTGAGCGGAAAGACCGAATTCGAGTATTCTGAGATTCTGTCTGCGGTCGAGGTCGCCAGCTACCTGCAGAACCTTGCGGCGGGCCTCCGCAACGGGTCTATCAAATTCGCAGGCCACGGCCGGAGCATAGACCTTACCCCCATGGAGCACGTGAAGCTGGAACTGATGGCGGACTCTTCCAAGGGCAAGGGAGAGTTCCATTTCGAGATTTCATGGAAGCCGTCATACGTAGAGGCATCCGACTCTCTTCAGGTCTTGACTGGTGGACAGCACGAAACGGCCACCATCGAGGAGATCGAGTCATCACAGTCCGCAACGTAGAGACGCAGACAGAGCGAATTGGCCCTCGCAAATGCGAGGCCTCCCCGTTGCCTTTGCCGGCCCGCCCGCGGCACAACACCCATAGGAGGTGCATAATGGAGGCGAAGGACTTCAAGTACCTCGACCGCATGAAGTCCGATGATGCGGCGGACTACCTTCAGAAGCTCGCCGAAGGCATACGGAGCGGCAACCTCACTCTTCAAGGCCAGGGCCATACCATTACGATCGTACCGAAGGATCACGTGAAGCTCGAGGTCCGGGCCAGTCAGAAACACGGCAAGGGCGAGCTCGAGCTCGAGGTCTCCTGGAAGGAGAAATACGTCTTCTCCGCGGAGAAGCTCGATGTCTCCGGGCCCCGCTCGAATACCGCTTAGTGCAGTATTTGCTGGACCCGGCGCGTCATGGTGCCACGCGCTACTTCCGGAGGATTCCCTGAGGAGCCCCGGAGTCGCCTCGCGCAAAAGAATGTGGACAGGAGGTAAACAGTGAGCGAGAAGAACGAGTTTGAGTATGCCGAGAAGCTGGGAGCGACGGAGGTCGCCGATTATCTCATGAGGGTGGCAGAAGGTCTGAAGAGCAGAAATCTCACTCTCCAAGGCAAAGGCCAGGGCATTACTCTTCTCCCCGAGGAGACGGTTAAGCTCAAGGTCAAGGCCGAGTCCAAAGAGGGAACGGGCGAGATCGAGTTTGAGATTGCGTGGAAAGAGGAGTACGTAATAGGCTCTCAGAAACTCGAGATAGGATCTGAGGGTGGCTCCGCGCAGTCGAAGTCCACCGACGCCACGAAGAATCCTCCCGCAGCCTGACGGGTGCGCAATGACGGTCCGCCGGCCCACGGGGCCATTATCCGCTCGGCCCCGTGAGCCGCGTACGCGAGAAACGAGTCTATGGAAGACCATGTGTGTGCATGCGTGCGAGACGACCTCACGAAGATGCAGCGCCTTGTAGCGCGTCAACTCCAGGACGCGCTCAAGGCATTCTCCGGGCTCAACCTGGACGAAGCCACCCGCATAACGGAACGTGACGACGTCGTCGACAACCTGAACCTGCATATCGAGGAGCAGGCCCAGGGCATGTCGCTCTCTGAGGTGGGACCCGAGTCCGCGCGTTTCATGCGGTCTGCGGTGAAGGTCTCTTCGAACCTCGAGCGCATCGGCGATGCAGCGTGCCATATCGCTCGGCGGGTACATATTGCCCTGGCCGAAAACCATGGGTTCGTGAGCTTCGACCTCGAGGAGATGGAAGCCATCGCGCTCGCGGCGGTCAGGGAGTCGGTCACGGCCTATCTCCACCGAGACCTGAAGATGGCTGAATCGGCATGCCTCAGGGAGCCACAGCTGGATGCCCTCTACATTCGCAAGATACATGAACTCGAGGACCGAATGCGAATGGAACCTGATAACATCCCCTTTCTGCTCTACTGGAACTCGGCCCTCAAGTACCTCGAAAAGGTCTGCGACTACACCCTCAACATCGGCGAGCAGGCATTATTCCTCGTCACCGGCAGGCGCCTCAAGTTCGCGCAGTACCAGCAGCTTGACAGGCTTGTATCAGCGTCCGCCAATGGCGCGCTCGCGTTCAGCCCTTACTATGACGGCCTCAGTGGTGCAATCGTCGCTCGCTTGTCCGACGGCCATCAAGCTGTCGTGTTCAAACAGGGCAGCCGCAAGAAGATAGAGGCAGAGGCCGCCAAGCTGCGAGAGTGGCAGAGGCTTTTTCCGTCACTGACTCCCCGCGTCATCGCCACCGACCAGGAAGGTGACCGCGAAGCGCTGCTTCGGGAATTCGTCGCTGGCGTCCTGTTGTCTGACCTCTACATGTGTTCGGATGACCTCGACGACAAAATCAGGGCGACGCGAGACCTTATGGATCTCACTACCGGAATCTGGCGCGTAACCCGCACGGAAGGCACTTCTACTACCAGCTTTGCCGGCCAGATACGCTCCCGCTTGCCTGAAGTCTACGCGATGCATCCATATCTCGAGTTTGTGTCCGACACGGAAAGGCTGGACTCGCTTCTCGATGCCATGGAAGAGCGCGAGCGGACCGTGTCGCCGGGCTTCCAGGTCTGGCTCCATGGCGATTTCAATATGAACAACGTCGTCTACCATGACGGCACAATCAGGTTCATCGATGTGCACCGTTCCGCATACGGGGACTACCTCGCCGATACCGGCGTCTTTCTCGTCTCGACCGTCCGACAGCCTCAAATCGAAGAACCGGTGTGCGAGCACATGCGAGACATTGTCAAGCTCGTCCGTGAGTACGTAGAGGCGTTTGCCCGTGAACAGGGCGACGTCCATTACCACGAACGCCTGCAGATGTCGCTTGCGCGCTCTTATCTTACGTCCGCCAGGGTCATCGTCGATGAAAGCCATGCTCGATGGCTGTTTGAACGAGGTATCAGGCTGCTGCGAAAGGAGGCCCTTGTCCCATGAGAATCTGGGTTGCAGGCGTTCCCGGGGGATGGTCGGGCGAGAAAATGCTCACCGCGTTGTCCACCCTGAAGATAGAGACACGACTCGTGAGTCTTTCGGACTGCTCGCTCGATGTCACGACAACCACAGTGCGGACCGGGACAGAGAACCTTGGGCAACTCGACGGGCTTGTCGTTCGCAAGCTGGGTGACCCCATAGACCTGCTTACTCCCTACCGCGTGAATCTCTTGCGTGCCTTGGAGTCGCACGGAGTCCGGGTGTTCAGTCCGTCCCGAGCCATCGAGGAAGCGAATGACCGGTACAGGATGACGCTGCGGCTTGCCACGGCCGGCATACCGATACCGGAGACAGTGATTACCGAGTCAATCGACGAGGCCGCTGAACTCGTCGAACGCTGGGGAAGCGCTGTCATCAAACCCTTGTTCACATCCAAGGGCCGGGGCATGGTACTCTTGAGCGGCGAGCGCGCGTTCCGCCTCGGACTGAAGCACTGGGACATGCGAGAACATGTGCCGTTCTACGTGCAGCGCTATGTCCGCGCTTCGTACGATATAGGAGTAGCCCTCTTGCGCAACCAGGTTATCGGCGCCTTTCGCCGCGTCGCAGGCGGCGAATCGTGGCAGACCACCATACGCACTGGAGGACGCTACGAGCCCTTTCTGCCCGACTCCAGGATCTCACAATTGGCCATCGCAGCGGCAGAGCAGTTCGGGCTCGACTACACCGTGGTCGACATGGTCCAGCATAAGGACGACTGGCTCGTGTACGAAGTGAGTGCGTTCGGAGGATTCTCCGGACTGTGGGCCGGCGGAATAGACGTAGCATCGAAGTACGCCAACTACGTTGTCGCGCACATGGGCCTTGCTCCCCGGGGCTGAGCATGCACGCACTCGATGACTTCGTCTCACTGAGAGCGTTTCCACATGAACTGTGCCTGCGTCTGCGGGACGTGTCGATACGCGTCAAGACAGACTGTCCTCCCCTGGCACAACGGCTGTCCACTTACTTCCATTCGTATCTCCACCAGATGCCGGACGAGCGTCCGTACACGGTATATGCCTGTCTTGACGAAGCTCATATTGATGCGTCCCTCCTGCGCGACGTGCCAAGGACCGGAGGCAAGCCGTCGAAGGAATCCTACTACGACACACCGGCGGGCAGGGTCGTAGTCAAGAAGCGGACGGGCCTCGTGGTGTTCTCCACGCCAGCGGCTCGCTACGTGATAGGAGACGTTCTCGCGCACTTCAACCAGGTGGTCAACGCGATTGAGCAGATCTACATCGAGCACTACCACGACGCAGGCCTGGTACTGCTCCATTCCGCAGCGGTAGCCGACACGAATGGCCGCGGCGTGCTCATCTCATCCGCGTCCGGGGTCGGTAAGAGCAGCGCAGCCCTCGCGACTCTTGAGAAGGGTTTTCATTTCTTGAGTAACGACCGGGTCCTCCTGAACACCGTGGCGGACCACACGCGGATCGTCGGCATCCCGAAGAAGCCACGAATCAATCCCGGTACGGCGCTCGCGCTTCCCTCGCTTCATCGTCTCCTCTCCGAGGACGAGCGCACGGGTTATCTTGCGATGGACCGCTCCTCCCTCTGGCGATTGGAGAGCAAGCTCGACGTCGACGTGGATGCGGTCTACGGCAAGGGCACGACGATCCTTGACGCCCGTCTTGCCCTCATCTTCGTGCTGGAATGGTCGCCGTTCGACGGCCCTCCCAGGTTCGAACAATTGGACACTGAGGCGGCGGCGACAAAGCTTGCCGAACACGTGCTCAGGGCGGGGCCGTACAAGCCCACCCTGGTGGACATTCCTGGCCGCACGGATCTGGTCGCAATCACCCGTCATGCACGCAGCTTCCGTGTAGTCGGCGGTGTAGACCTCCCCGGATTCGCCCGCCGCGTCATCAATCAGTTCGAAGAAGACTAGCGGCCGTCATGCTCACGGCCGGTCCGCAGTCTGATAGGAGGAGTCTCACATGCCGTTTTGCGCCCGGTATCTGGATTCACTTGAACACATCTTCAGGGAATACGACATTCGTGGCAAGGCCGGCTCCGAGCTATCAGCCACTTTTGCCCACGCCCTCGGCAGGGCGTTCGTCAGCCATCTCGCGAATTCCAAGGCTGAGCCAGAAACCATCGCCGTGGGAAGAGACAACCGTCCGTCCTCACCCGGACTTCATGCAGCATTCTGCGATGGAGTCACATCACTCGGGTGTGACGTAGGCGACTTGGGACTCGCAAGCACACCCCTCGTCGGCTTCGCCGTCGCACGCCACTCTTTCGATGGTGGGGTCTGCATCACTGGAAGCCATAATTCGCCCTCGCGCAACGGCTTCAAGCTGGACGCGCGGGGGGCGCTTCCACTCGCGGGCTACGACATCCAAGTTCTCCGTCGGCTGATGCTTTCAGACGATGGAGCGAGGCCAGTGTCCGGCCACATCACGACACTGGACGTCCTCGATGAGTACCTCGACGCGGTCGCATCTCTTGGCACCATGACCCGACCTCTCCGCATAGTCGTGGACGCCGGCAACGCCATCATGGGAGGCATCGCACCCTCACTGTTCGAGCGGCTTGGCTGCCAGGTGGTCTGCCTCTTCTGCGACCTCGATTCCTCGTTTCCGAACCACGTTCCGAATCCAGAAAACCCGGCGAACCTGGGCAGCCTGCAGAAGGAAGTGACCAGGCAGGGCGCAGATCTCGGAGTCGCGTTCGACGGGGACGGCGACCGGCTGGGAGTGGTCGACGAGACCGGCGCGGTTTTCCCGCCGGAACGAATCCTCATTGCACTTGCACGGGACTACCTGAGCCGATACCCGGGAGAACCGGTGCTGATGGATGTCAAGTCGTCGCGCACAGTGCTTGAGGATATCGCTGCCCATGGAGGAGTACCGGTAATGACCCCGAGCGGACACTCCCTCATCCGACGGCGTATGCGCGAGACAGGTATCGCGCTTGCAGGTGAATACAGCGGACACTTCTTCGTCGCCGAGGACTTCCACGATACGAGCGATGCACTGGTCGCCGCCGTCCGGCTTGCCGCACTGCTATCACGGTCAGAAGTGCCGCTCTCTCGCATGCTCGGAGAGTTGCCACAACGCTTCTCAAGCGGGTTGGTCGAACTACCAGCGGCTGAAAACACCAAGCGCGAAGTCGTGGCCCGGGTGGGCGTGCGCCTCGCCGAGCGATATCCGACCATCGACATCGACGGCTATCGCATCGAAATGCCGGACGGATGGGCGCTGATACGTGCATCAAACACAGGGCCGCGATTGACTCTGCGATTCGAGGCAGACTCTGCCGACAGGCTGCGTCAGATACAGTCGCACGTAGTGGAACTCCTCTTTGAAGTCCAGGCGGCATCCGGTGAGCATCCGCAGGACATTCAGTAGTACGACGTCCTGAGGTCTATCTTGCCCGTTACCAGGTAGAACGTTCGCTCGCAGATATTTGTGACCCGGTCCGCGCAGCGTTCCAGGTTATGCGCAACCCAGATGAGTCTGGTCGCTCTCGTGATGGTCTTCGGGTCTTCAAGCATGAACGTCAGCAACTCCCGGTACACCTGATCATAGAGTGCGTCGATATCGTCGTCCTCGTCATTGATGCGCAGTGCTTCGTCCACGTCCTTGTTCACGAATGCATCGAGTGCTCGTCGAAGCATATCGCGCGTCCTGTCGGCCATCCTGGGGATGTCGATAAGAGGCTTAAGAGGGGGCTCGTCGCCGATCATGATGGCGATATTGCCGATGCCCTCCGCATGGTCACCGATACGCTCCAGCTCATCCAGCAGGTGAATAATGCAGATGATGAGACGCAGGTCACCAGCTACCGGCTGCTGAGTAACGATGAGATTGACGCACTTTTCCTCGATCTCATACCGCTTCTGGTCCACCTTGGAGTCGTCGGCGACCACCTGCTTCGCCAGTTCCAGGTCACGATCCTTCAGCGCAGTTATGGACCGGGCGATTGCCTTCTCGACCATACTGCCCAGTACCAGAAGCTCTTCCTGCAATTGTCGAAGATGCTGATCGTAGCTCTCTCGTGGCATCAATTCACCTCTCTAGCCGAAGCGCCCGGTGATGTAGTCTTCGGTCCTCTTGTCCTGTGGCCGTGCAAAGATTTCAGACGTCGCGCCATACTCCACCAGCTCTCCCAGCAGGAAGAAACCGGTCCAGTCGGACGCGCGTGCGGCCTGCTGCATATTATGCGTTACGATTACTATCGTGTACTGCTGTTTCAACTCCTGCATCAACTCCTCGATCCTCAGCGTGGAGAGGGGATCGAGCGCAGAACACGGCTCGTCCATAAGGATAACCTCGGGTTCAATCGCAAGGGCGCGCGCAATGCAGAGGCGCTGTTGCTGTCCGCCGGAAAGTGCCAGTCCCGACTTCGCCAGGTCATCCTTCACTTCATCCCATAAACCGGCTGCCTTCAGGCTTCTTTCGGCTATCTCATTCAGCCGGCCATGGCTATTCTCGCCCAACACCCGGGGTCCGAAAACCACGTTCTCGTAGATGGATTTCGGGAACGGGTTCGGTTGCTGAAACACCATGCCTATCCTTTGCCGAAGGTGCACCACATCGACTCCGTTCATGTAGATGTCAGAGCCATCGATGAGTACAGAGCCCTCTATCCGTGCACCGTATATAGTGTCATTCATCCGGTTGAGTGCCCGCAAAAAGGTGGACTTTCCACACCCTGACGGTCCGATGAGTGCAGTGATCTGGTGTTCGCGTATCTCGATCGAGACCTTATTCAGGGCCTGGCAAGTACCGTAGTAGAAGTCGATTTCCTTGGTGACTATCTTGGGATCCATTACTATGTCGTCCCCATCATTCTAGTCTGCAGTCGGGTCGAAATCCAATTCGTGAACAAGTTGGTGAACAGAATCAACACGACCAGCACGGTGGCCGTGGCTAGTGCCTTTTCAAGTGCGTTCGTTTCCATGGCGAGATAGAACACGTGAACCGCAAGCGTACGCCCCGACGACATGATGCCGCCCGGCATCTGTGAACTCCCACCCATCGTTATGAACAGTGGCGCCGACTCGGACACGGTCCTCCCAATGGAAAGGATAATGCCCGTGATGATTCCCGGCATTGCCGCCGGCACCACCACACGGGTGACCACCTGCCATTTGGTGGCTCCGAGTGCGAGCGCGGCCTCACGCTGTGACTGCGGTACGGATCTGAGGGCTTCCTCAGCCGCCCTGGTCAGATACGGAAGCAACAGACACACCAGGGTGAGGGCACCTGACAGGATCGAGAAGTGAAGGCTCATAACGAGCACGAACACGGCGTAGCCAAACAGCCCGAACACGATAGACGGCACGCCTGCGAGCAGTTCCACGCCATAGCGCAGCGCTCCGATGAGCCGGTTTTCCGGGGCGTACTCCGCCATGTAAATGGCCGAGCCCAGTCCGAGAGGGGTGAGAAGAACCATCGTAACGACAACTATCCATCCAGTGGCAACTATGACGGAAGAAATCCCGCCCTCTCCAGCAAGTCCACCGCGCGGCCGTGTGGTCAGGAACTCGAAGTCAATGTATGGGAGGCCACTGATGACTACGTATCCGATTATGAATACGAGCGCCGCAACGGCAATGGCGCCGGCCCCCCAGACCAAGGTGAATGCGATTCTTTGCGAGGTGCGGGGGTGGAGACTCATGATCCGTTGCTCCTCCGGTACGCAAGTAAGCTCACGCTGTTAATGATCATTACCAGTACGAACAGAACGAGTCCTGTCACATACAGCACGCTCTGGTGAATGCCGACTGCCGCGGCAATCTCCACAGCGATGTTCCCGGTCAGCGTCCTGGCCGGGCTAAGAAGGCTGTCCGGAAATATGGGTGCGTTGCCGATAACCATGACCATGGCCATCGTCTCGCCGATGGCCCGTCCCGTGCCCAGGACAACCGCAGCCACGATTCCTCGCTTCGCGGCAGGAAGCATGATCATGCTGATGGTCTGCCAGTGTGTCGCTCCAAGTGCCAGCGCACCTTCCTTCAGGGAGATAGGAAGCGCGCGAATGCTGTCTTCAGATATAGTCGTAATGGTCGGCAGCACCATTACAGCCAGAACGATTGCCGCCGCCAGCACCGATGAGCCGGAACCGCGGCTGCTCAAGTCAGCGATAAGCGGTGTGAGAACCACAAGACCGACGAGTCCGTACACCACAGACGGAATGCCGACCAGTAGCTCAACCGCAGGTCGGATGATCTGTCTGAACCGCGGAGGGGCAACTTCACTCAGGAGAATCGCGGTTCCAAGAGACAGTGGAACGGCGATCAGTAGCGCAACGGCCGTCGTCATGACCGAGCCGACAACCATCGTGAGGATGCCATATTTGTCATAGCGGGGATACCATTCGGTTCCCAGCAGGATATCGAACAACCCCAGCTCGCGCAGTGCAGGGATACTCGCCCGGAAGATGAACCCGGCAATGAGGATGAGAATCACCACCGAGCCAATACCTGCGATAAAGACAAGCCGACGGCTGAGCCGATCGATGAAGTAGCGTGACATTACATCTCCAAAGTCAGTCGCAACCACGGGTGGGATGGTTTAATGCCACCCCACCCGTGTTACGCACTATTTTACACTGTCGGGAGGGTCAGCTGAGAGGTATGTAGCTCTCTTCAGCGACAATAGACTGTCCTTCGGAACTCAACGCGTAGTCGATGAAGTCGGCGGCAAGGCCCTCGGGCTCACCCATGGTGATGTAGATGAGGTACCGCATAACCGGGTAAGAGCCGTTTACGACGTTCTCCTCAGTAGCGGATACTCCATCGATCGTAACCGGTTTCACCGAAGAATCGACGTAGCCGAGGGAAATGTAGCCAATGGCGTTCTCGGTAGATGCAACTTTCTCCTTGCATGCACCGTTCGAGGGAAGAAACTCCGCCCTTGCACCGACCTCAACACCATCCATTACGAGGGTCTCGAAGACCTCACGGGTGCCGGAGCCTTCCTCGCGATTGACGACCGTCCAGTCGTCGTTGTTTCCGGCCGCAAAGATGTCTGCGACCTCATCAAGACTCAAATCATCAATGTCTCTGCTTGGGTGCACGACAATGGCGACTCCGTCGGCGGCCACACGGTGAACAGTCACACCTTCAATAGCTTCTTCTTCCGGTTTCAACGCGCGAGAGGCCGCACCGATATCGAGCGTACCGTCGATGGCGCCTTTCACACCTGCGCTGGAGCCACCCCCCTGCACAGAGACCTCGGCCTCGGGATTTGCATCCATGTACTCGTCAGCCCAAGCTTCTGTGAGCGGCTGCACGGTCGAAGAGCCGCCGATCGTGAGCGAACCACCTCCGCTACAGCCGGCAGCCAGCAGACTGCCAACAATCAAGGCAACCACACCCATCAACCACATCTTGCTAGTTCGTACTTTCATTCAACCTCCTTGTAACTCCTTTGTGTATATTCATTGCGGCGTAGGCCCGCAAAGGACCGACATCTCATGTAGAGTGCCAGGCGCCCGGCTCAGCGAGTGTTCCAGCATCTGTCTCCACCATCACGCGCTTATCGACATAGCTGAGAAGCCATGCCATGACAGCTTCAGCCGTAGCGGTATTAGAGGCATACGGAACATTGTGGATATCGCACACCTCACGTATGGCGCTCAGCGCGACGCTCTCGCCGGTCCTCGACGAGCGCTGCGAAAGCTCGATCACTCCCGCCACCTGCTCGGAAACCACCAGCGACGCTATCTGGTACGCCCCGCCGCGAGCACCCGATTCGACCAGCTCCACGTCAAGTCCGAGACGGGCCTCTATAAGATTGCCCGTTTCCCGGGTTGCCACGATCTTCCACGATTCGATGCGGGATTGCCATGTCCGGAGGACTTCAATCGCATCGCTCTTGCTTTGATCGTCCGCCAGGACGACGAGCACCATCGGCAAAGTTGGGCTGGGAGATTCCATGCATCTCATAAGTCTGACGGAGACAGTGTAGAGGGCAACGCTTAAGTGACAGTTAAGGGATTGTTAAGGACTGGTAAAATGCGGGGCCCTGGCAACAAGTCTGTTCAGCCGATGTCATTCCGCAGCGGAAGACTGAACATGAACATCGATCCCGAGCCTTCTCTGCTATCCGCCCGTATCGTCCCGCCGTGTGCCTCGATAACGTGCCGTGCGATAGCGAGGCCCAGGCCGGTTCCGCGACTGCTCCGGGACTTGTCGGCCTTGTAGAAGCGTTCGAATATGCGAGGGAGGTCATCCTCGGCGATGCCAATGCCGGTGTCCGTGACCGTGACCCTCACGTCATGATCATCGGACGCAGCCGAGACTGACACGCGTCCGCCCGAGGGTGTGAACTTGATTGCATTGTGCAGCAGGTTCACAAGGACCTGTTCGAGGCGGCGCTCATCCGCGGGGGGTTGTGGCAGGTCCGGAGCGATACTCAGTTCAAGGCTGATGCCCGCGCGTACGGCTTGGGCCTCGAGTCGCTCTATGGAGCGTGTTACCAGCGCCTCGATATTGACAGGCTCACTGTCCAGAGCCACCTGTCCCGTTTCGATCAGCGAGAGTTCACCCAGTTCATCCACCATCTGCGCCAAACGGTCGACCTCTACCTCGATTCGCTCCATATAGTCTTCAAGAATCGCGGGGTCGTCAGCCCCGCCGGATGCAATGGTCTCAGCAAGGAGCTTCAATGATGCGAGCGGAGTTCTAAGTTCGTGCGACACGTTTGCCACGAAATCACGGCGCACCTTCTCAAGCCTACGCAATTCCGTCACATCCTGCAGTACCACTACACATCCACTCCGCTGTCGCAGAGGCGTCGCAGTAACGTTCACGTAGCTCCTGCCCGGTTCGGTTTCCACTATGGAGCGCTGCTCAACGCCAGTGGCCAGACAACGCCGAACGACCTCATTGGCTTCGTGATCACGGACGGCTTCGATGAAGAGCCGTCCGACTGCACGCGTTTCGCTTACGTGGACACGCTGGAGTAACGCACTGTTAACCAGTAGAACAACGCCGTTGTGGTCCGTCACTGCAACGCCATCGGGCATTGCTGAGAGGACGGATACAAGCCAGTCGCGCTCATGCGCAGCGTCCGCCAGCTTCGACTCGAAGTCGCGGCGCACGCCATTCACGTCCTCGGCAATTGCATGAAAGGGGCCAGGCAACGCCGTTGGCACCTTGGCCGTCTCTCCATCCCGCACACCCCGCACGTAAGATGCAAAGGCGCCTAGAACACGGTCGCGCTCCCTCTGCCTGCGGACCAGCACGATGACGAGTCCAATGGCAACGAGCGAAATGAGAATCAACGCTATAGTTGTAACGTCCATCGCGATATATACCGGAGCCTATGGCCCGTGTCTCGTTTCACCTCGTGAACACGAACCAGCAAACGGCCATGCTACCACTGTTCCGGTTCAAGACAGCTCTATGCCTCGAGCTTGTAGCCAACTCCCCTCACGGTCAGAAGTCGCACCGGATGCCCGGGGTCCTCTTCTATCTTCTGTCGCAGCCAGCGAACGTGCACATCGACCGTTCGTGTGTCCCCACCGTAATCGTAGCCCCAGACCTTATCAAGCAGATAGTCGCGACTGAAGGCCCGCCGCCTGTTCTGCGCCAGCAAGGCAAGCAGGTCGAACTCCTTGGGGCTAAGCGACACAACTTCTCCGTTAACGGTCACGACGTGTTGTCCGATGTCCATCCTCAGATTGCCCACTTCCACCACGTCACCAGGCGTCGTTCCTTCAGCCTCCATCCCGGTTCGTCCCATCTCGCTGCGTCGCAGCATCGCCTTCACTCTCGCCATCACCTCCCTGAGGCTGAACGGCTTGGTCACGTAGTCATCCGCCCCTATCTCAAGTCCAACGACCTTATCTATCTCGTCGGCCTTTGCAGTGAGCATAAGGATAGGGACATTCATCTCCTTGCGCAGTATGCGGCACACTTCGAGGCCGTCGAGAACAGGCAGCATTATGTCGAGAAGCAGCAGGTCTGGTTTCTTTCCCCGCGCAACCGAGAGCGCCTCTTGTCCGTCGCGTGCCGTAAACACTTCGTAGCCCTCGCGCGAGAAGTTGTGGCGCAGGACATCCAGGAGATTGGCATCGTCCTCGACTACGAGTATCTTGCCCTTCATTGCGGTTTACACCTGATTGCTAGTATAACCCATCGCTGCCGTCAAGCAGGAGCGACAGCGGT
This sequence comes from uncultured Dehalococcoidales bacterium, assembly GCA_964552485.1. GTDB lineage: Bacteria > Chloroflexota > Dehalococcoidia > GIF9 > AB-539-J10 > SKVJ01. The sequence goes on from CAZKHH010000020.1 coordinate 24,958, forward strand.
GCCTGCACGGCTTGCCGCCTGGATGCGATTCGGTTAGGATTTCCTGAGCACCAAGAAGGAGGGCATACGTGGAAACAAAGAAGAAGAAAGGCCTGCTGGACTTCCGCCGTATGAAGCAAGAAGGCGAGAAGGTCACCTGGCTGACTGCGTACGACTACCCCACAGCAACGTTCGAGGAGGCAGCCGGCATCGATATGATCCTGGTCGGCGACTCGATGGGCAACACCGTGTACGGATACGCATCCGGGACGTTACCGGTCACCATGGACATGTGCATCGTGCACTGCCAGGCGGTACGCAGAGGCGCGCCGAACACGTTCATCATGGGTGATATGCCGTTCGGCTCTTACCAGACTACGCCGGAGGACGCGGTCCGCAACGCCGTCCGCTTCTTCAAGGAGGCGGAGGTCGATGCCGTCAAGCTCGAGGGCGGCCAGCGGGTAGCACCGATGATTCGCGCCATCGTCGACGCGGGAATAGTCCTCTGCGGCCACATCGGGCTCACTCCACAGAGCACGGGGCAGTTCGGCGGATACAAGGCGCAGGGACGCACCGCGGAGAATGCTCTCGAGGTAATCAAGGACGCGAGGGCTGTCCGGGACGCCGGTGCCGCCATGATACTTCTTGAGGCAGTTACACCCGAGGTCGGCGGCTACATCGCCAAGGACCTCGATATCCCTGTGT
>CAZKHH010000021.1:0-25395 GCA_964552485.1 uncultured Dehalococcoidales bacterium
TTGTCGAAGGCGGCGACAGCCTCCCCGAGGACTGGACCTTCTACGTCGATGGAACCGGTGTCGACCTGGAAGACTCCCCTGGCACCGACGAAAGCTGCGTTGTTTTCGATGTCCCCAGCGGCGTCTCACTCACCGTCACCGAGTCCGGCCCCTCCGGCTATACCCCTGACTTCTCCGAGGGCGGCTTTGATTCCTACAACTCCTCCTCAGGCACCATCGTCCTGGAGCCGGGAGAGGACGCCGGGGTCACCATCACCAACACATACGATGAGGCCTACTCTATCAGTGGCCACAAATACTGTTGCGACGAAGAAGGCTGCACGGGCACCGGCCTTGAAGGTTGGGAGATCACCCTTGTTGGCCCCATCGAAGAAGACCCGGCACCGCAACAGACTACTACTACGGATGCAGACGGCTATTACGAGTTCACTGACCTCGCGGCAGGCACCTACACTGTCACGGAGACCATGCAGGATGGATGGGAGAACTGTACTCCCACAACCGCAACCGTGACCCTGGGAGCGGACAGTAGTGTCGAGATGACACTCGTCAGCACGCCAGGCGCCGCTCAAACCCGACCGTACGATTTCCCCGGGTGGAATCCCTCGGTAGCCGCATGGGAACACCCCAACTGGGGTAGCGTCACGTCACAGTTCGATCCGGAGGCCGAGTGGATATGGGAGAGCTACAGGCCTGAAGACCCGGTCAATGGAGATGTCGCGGTCTTCAAGCAGCATTTCTCGGTCCCCGGCACGCCACTCGATGGAGCATTACAGATAGCCGTTGACAATGGATACGAGGCCTACCTGAACACCCAGGGGGCCGGAAGCCCAGTCGGACAGGACAATGTCTCGGATCCGCCCGACTGCGACTGGCAGGAGGAATGCGACCTGAGGGAACCTTACGTCGACGGCCAAGGTTGGTCAACGGTCGGCACCTACTCAGGCTTGGGTCCGTCCCTGGTGTCAGGCAGCAACTACCTGTGGGTCGAAGCCGCAAACGAGCACATGCCGAACGGAACAGTCGAGAGAAATCCGGCTGGCGTCATATATCAGCTCACTTATGAATATGAAGGCTCCGTAGTCGACTTCTGCAACTACCGGTGTATTGCCTCGGCAGAAGACGTGTGGCTTTGCGCGCCTTTGTGTCCAAGTCCCGCACTACTGAACGGAGGGTTTGAGAATCCGGAGGTAGAAACGCCGCAGAGCTGGAACTACTGGCCATCCGGCACACCCGATCTCGGATGGACAGTCGAATGGTACGACGGCGCTGGCAGCTATGGTGGCCAGACAAGGCCAGAAACGGCGATGCTCGAGCTGCATGAAGGCGTCAATGGATGGCTTCCGTACGAAGGCGACCAGTACGCCGAACTGGACACGGACTGGGATGGACCCGGAGGAGGGCTTAACAACGAGCCCGCCTCTGTGAGCATCTACCAGGATATCAACACCTGCCCCGGCAGCACATACACAATCGAGTATGCCTGGTCGCCCAGACCCGGTCATGAGAACAACGAGCTCGAGGTCTACTGGGACGGCGACTTGATAGCCACTCACTCTGCTGACGGCTCAGCGAACTCAAACACGGACTGGACTGTCACACAGCACACAGGTCTTGCCGCAAGCGGCGATCCAACGACACGGCTCGAATTCAGGGAGACCGGCACCGCGAACTCCCTGGGCATGTTCCTCGATGCCGTCGCTATCGCAGTCGATACGGTGACGATAGAAGACTTCAATGCCACCTGTGAAGGCGGCGAATGCTGCCAACCGAGTATCACCATCCATGTTGGTGAGAGCGACTACACCATTGCCGGATTCAACCTCGCTGGTCCGGGCCCAGGAGACTACATCTACACTGTGTCATGTGATTGTCCGGACGGGCCTTGTGAGTCATGGGAGGCTTCGGCACTGCTGATAGTGTCCGATTGCGAGCCAGAAATCGAACTGATCAAGACAGGTACTCTAGACGAGACAGTCGAGCAGCCCGTTGACGAAGTCAATGAAGGCGACGTAATCAACTATTACTTCACCGTTACCAACACCGGCGACCTGCCATTGACCGACGTGACAGTCAGCGATCCGCAGGTCACCGTCATTGGCGGTCCGATTGACCTCGACCCCGGCGAGTCCGACTCCACAACCTTCACCGGCAGCTACGCCCTTACCCAAACCGATATCGACGCTGGCAGCTTCTACAACTTGGCTGTGGCGATCGGAACACCGCCAGCAGGCCCTGATGTCTCCGACGAGGACGACGAGACCATTGCGCTGGATGCTGCTCCTGCCATTGAGCTCGTCAAGAGCGGCACGCTGGACAAGACCATCGAGGGGCCCATCGACAGGGTGGATGCAGGCGACAAGATCGACTACACATTCGCTGTTACCAACACGGGCAACGTCACGCTTAGCGGCATTACGATCAGCGATACGGTCGGCGGAGTGAGTATCAGCGGAGGACCGCTTGCATCTCTTGCCCCGGGAGCTTCCGACTCGGCCACGTTCACAGGAACCTACACCCTGACCCAGGCTGATATCGATGCCGGGACGTTTGACAACGTCGCAACGGCAACAGGAACTCCTCCGGACGGGCCCAGTGTCAGCGACGCTGACGAACACTCTCAGCTACTTGCCCAGGAAGCGGAAATCGAACTCGAGAAGGAAGGCACCTTCGACGATGACGGGACGGCAACAAACGAAGCTGAGGCAGGTGAGACCATAAGCTACACCTTCACCGTCACCAATACCGGAAACGTGACACTAACGAACGTCACGATCTCCGACCCACTGTTCGCCGTCATCGGAGGCCCAATCACCCTCGCCCCGGGAGAGACTGACTCTGTCACCTTCACCGGCTCCTACACTATCGACCAGGAAGACATCGACGCAGGCAAGGTCGACAACACAGCCACCGCCACCGGCACGCCTCCCATCGATGACGAGGTCTCCGATACTGACGACGAGACCGTCCCTCTTCCAGCAAGCCCTGGCATTCATATCGACAAGACAGGCATCTTCAACGACGAAGATGGAGATGGATACGCCGATGTCGGTGAGACTATCAGCTACAACTTCACAGTAACAAACACCGGTTACGTGACGCTGACTAATGTCACGGTCTCCGACCCGACAGTCACTCTTGTTGGTGGACCGCTTGCCTCCCTGTCTCCTGGTGCTTCTGACAACACCACCTTCACCGGTTCCTACGTAATCACGCAGGCCGACATCGACGCCGGCAGCTTCTACAATCTCGCGTCAGCCACCGGAAGCCCGCAGGAGGGCGAAGACGTCGCTGACGACGATGATGAGACCGTCCGGCTGCCACAGAACCCGGGGCTCAGCGTAATGAAGACGGCTGACCCGACCAGCGCTGATCCTGGTGATACCGTGACGTATACGATCTCGTACGAGAACACCGGAAACGTTAGCCTGAACGCTGTTGCGATTGTGGATGACTACGACGAAGCGTTGATTGATTCGATAAGCGGTATCTCGCTTCCCGGACCAGGCATCGACAACGGCGACACCATCGCATGGAGCATCGGAACGTTGAGCCCGGGCGACTCAGGCTCAGTGAGCTATGACGCCACGATTGAGGATGCCAACGCTTTCCCCACTGGCACAACCATAGTCGACAACATCGCCCTAATCACCAGCACGGAGACAGACCCCGAGACATTCCAGGACGATGCCTCGGTGACTGTGACTGTCAGCCCACCCCCTACACCACAAGGAGGAAGCAACGTCTACATTGAACCTACCTGCTGGTTCGACGTCGACATGCTCGGCGAGGTGACGCGCATCTACGTCACGTGCGACGACGGCCGGTGTATCAGAGACTATGAACCCGAGGACCCTGATGAGCTGCACTTCCTCGATTTCATAAGTGGAACACAGGTCTCGTACCAGACCGAACTCCACTTCAGCCCGGGTCCACCTCGATGGATACGAATGCGAGTCTCTGATGATCCCCCGTCCGTCGGAGGAGACTACATTGCAGTCAGCGATGTCTACGACTTCACCGGTTACACGGCCACTGGAAACGCGGTAACCTCGGTATTCTTCGACAAGACGGTCGGAATGCAGATCGACTACGATCCGGATAATCTGCCGGACAACGCCACCTCTGTTGGCATCGCGGCGTGGGATCCCGACGCCAATGAATGGATAATACAACCACAGTCCACAGGCAGGGTAGCCGGCGTGGGGACAGCTACAGCAGACGTATCTCATTTCAGCACATTTGCCGTCCTTGCTACTACCGGCGAAACCGTGGAAGAGGCTCCTGCCCCTTCGCCAACTCCCGCCCCACAATCAACAGGGCCGGAGTTTTCCAGCAGCAACCTCGTTGTTTCACCGATGGTGGACAAACTGTGGGGTCCAGTACCGTTCGTTGTCCGGACCGGGAATGATGCAATCATCACCGCAACGATCTCTAACACAGGCGAAGCGGAAGGAACGTACACAGCAGAACTCATGTTCGACGGAACGACCGTCGGTACACAGGAAGTGACGCTCGGCAGCGGCGAGAGCAAACAGGTGAGATTCCAGGTCTCCAACCTCAAAAATGGCGAATATGAGGTAACCCTGGGTCCATTGACCGGGACTCTGACATCTCAGAGCGAGGTCAACTGGTGGCTGCTCGGGGGGCTGATAGCTGCGTTCGTTGGAACTGCGGCGATCCTCTTCGCTAGAGAGCGCAGGCGCCGGCGCTTAGCATGAGCAGCAAAGAAATAAGATGACAGATGGCCGGCCGTCAGGCCGGCCATTCCTGTATTTCGTCCTGCAGACGCCACAGATGTTCGGGTGATTCCACCAGGTCCGTATAGAGCCGGCCCTCCAGGTGATCAATCTCATGCTCAAGCGCCTGGGCAAGGATATCGTCCGTTGCCGTGACTCGAATCTCACGACCATCCCGGTTGCGCGCCCGGACCTTAACCGTCACGGCACGCGTCACCTCTCCCTGGTAACCAGGTACGGAAAGGCATCCTTCCTCGATGATGCGCTCACCCTTCGTCTTGGTGATTTCGGGGTTGATAAGCACGAGGACATCCTCCTCGGGTATCTCAATAACGGCGACCCGAAGGGAAACTCCTATCTGCGGGGCAGCCAGACCGACTCCTTGGGAGGCGCGCATCGTCTCAATCATGTCATCGATGAGCCTGTGCACGGACGAGTCGATCAACGGGACGCGTTTTGCACGTTCTCGAAGAACGGGGTTAGGGACAGTTACTATCTGACGAACAGCCATGAGGACAATCCCACCACAGCATCAGTCGTGTCGAATGCTGAAGCTACACGTATTGTAGCCCACGCGTACGAAGCTGCGCCAGCCTCCACGCGCGGTTTCGCCTTCGCACATCCAGATTCCGTGAGACGCTTTCGTCATAGCGTTACTTCGCCGTACCCACGTGGCGCGTGCTGAAGACTCGTGTTGTCGGCGGTACCGTAGGCCCATATCACAGCATTCGTCGCGCCGACCGTAAGCGGATTGTCATATTCGTCACCAGTATCCAACTTTCGCGAGAACTCTATGACAGTGACACCATCCGCTTCGTTTCCGCCGAAAGCCAGGATGTCATTTGTGCCGCCCTGTTCCGTGTCACGCCTGTGAGGACCAAACCGTCCGGTGCTGTAGTGGTCCTCAACAGTAACTTGTGCATCGGCTACAAAACCAATGATAATGTCGGCATCCTGCATCGCGTTTCCTGGCTGGATTCCGACAGCCACCCATCCCTCCGTCTCCGCCTCGATGCCCATGTGCACCGTATCATCAAGTCGGCTCCAATACAGCAGATACGTTCCCTTGTCTATCTCGCCCGAGTATTCACCGGCGGTGATAATGCCGTCCGCGGCCCATTCGACGCTGGGAGTTGACTCTTCCTCGCCCGGGAGTTCCTCCTCATTCCCATCTTCCGCAGGCGCATCCGACTGAGCGCAGCCGGACAATGCCAGCGCTATCGCCACACCAAGCGTAACAACGAGTGTGCATACCCGGACGCTCATAACACCGCGAGTCCGACCTTTCTCCATTGGCATGCGCTCCTCCTCCTCGAGTCCCCCAGAGAGAATCAGCCCAGTGCGGCAGCTATGGCCTTCTGTCTCTCTTCTGGTGTTCTTCTCGTGTCAACGGGAATCCGATCGCCGAGCATCCGCCCATGGAAGGTCTCTCCCTGTACTTCGCGGAACACGCCGATGAGCGCCTTGTCCGTGCGTCGCGCCGCAGCAAGCGAGTCTTCGTACGTCTCGGGGATAACATCCAGTTCAAGCGCCTTCTCGTTATAGAGAGCGAACGTGTTATTGAATGTCACACAGGGCTGCAGCACATCTACGAGCGAGAAGCCTTCGTGCATGATAGCCCGTACGAAGAGGTCGACAAGGTGGTCCATCTTGACGGGATAGCCACGGGCCACAAACCCTGCGCCCGCCACAAGCATCAGGGCTAATGGATTGAACGGTTCTTCAACGCTCCCTTCCGGTGTGGATGGGCCTTTGAATCCTTTGACGCTCGTCGGGGCGTACTGGCCCGTTGTGAGTGCGTACACGCCGTTGTTGTGCACTATGACGGTGATATCCGAATTCCTCTTGGCGGCGAACATCATGTGGGCGATGCCTTCGCCATAAGCATCACCATCTCCTACGAATGCCACGACCTTCACCCGGGGATTCGCAAGCTTCATGCCCTGTGCGGTCGCGAGGGCCCGTCCATGGATAGAATAGAAGCCGCTAAGGTTAAGATAATCGAATATCTTTGCGTGCTGGCCAATTCCTGCGGTTACCACTACACTCTGGCGGGGCACCCCCCGCTCTTCCAGTGTGCGGACGGCCTTCTTGAAGGCGTTGAGGATGCCGAAGTTGCCACAGCCGGGACACCATGTCTTCTCTGCGTACGTTCCCAGTTCATCAGCCACGGAGCACCTCCCTCAGTCGGTCCGCCAGGTCATCAGGATCGAACGGGCGTCCATCGTACTGAGTTATCGAGTGTGTTGCCTTGATGCCAGTCTTCATCTCGAGCAGCGTCGCCAGTTGTGCGGCGCAGCTCTGTTCCACAACGACCACGTTTCGCTCTTTGAGCGACTCAAGCTCCCATGAAGGAAATGGTTCAAGGAATACAGGCTGCACCACCTCGGCTTCAAGGCCGCCCGCCAGCAGGGCCTCGCGCACGCTCATAGTTGTAGAGCCGTAGGTGACGATCGCAGTCGTGCCCGAGCCAAACCGGTTCACCGTCTTCATCTCACGGACCGCTTCCAGGACCGTCTGCCGCTTCCTGTTGCGCTTCTCGTGCATCCGGGCAATCGGTCCCGCCGCCTCGGTCGTCAGCCCCAGCTCGTCATGCTCATAACTCGTCCACTTAATGAGTTGGTCAGACGGGGGAAAGAGGAGCGGCGATACGCCATCATCCGTATCTGCGTATCGGCGATACTCTCCGGCGGTCTCGGCCATCACGGGCGAAAAACTCTCAGGCAATTCCCCCGGCATGCGTACGGTCATCCCGCTCTCGGACAAATGCTTTTCCGTCAACAGGATAGCCGGTACCTGGTACCGCCACGCTATCCCCATGAGAAGGGCGGCCAGAGAGTATGCCTCGTGCACACTGCCGGGAGATGCGACCACGCGAGGGAACTCTCCATGACCTTGATTCACTGCAAACATGAGGTCGCCCTGCTCGGTGTAGGTCGGTACTCCAGTCGAGGGTCCGGACCGGGAAGACAGGACAACCATGATCGGCACCTCAGCCATTCCTGCGAGTGACATCGCCTCTTCCATGAGAGCGATGCCACCTCCACTACTGCCGACCATTGCCCTCGCACCCATTGAGGCGGCACCAAGCGCCATGTTCATCACAGCGATTTCACTTTCGGGATGAACGGCCAGGACGCCCAATTCTTCAGCGTGTCCCGCAAGATAGTGCAGGATGGAGGATGACGGGGTCATGGGATAAGCAAAGTAGGCATCAAGCCCTCCCGCATACGCACCGAGAGCGATGGCCTGGTTCCCGGAGATCATCGTAGATGGAGCGTCACCATGGTCGAGCTTGAAACGACCACCAAACTCCTGCTGTGCGTGTTGAAAGATGAGCCGCGCGTACGCGGCGTTACTCTCAACGTCGCGTGGATACTGCTCACGGATGAACGCGATGAACTCGTCCTCAGACTGCCCGATCGCCGTGCCAAGCACCGCTATCGAGGCAACGCCAAGCCGGAGCGAGGCAGGCGGATAGTCTTTTGCCAGGGAAGTAAGTGGTAGTCCGACCACATCATCCGCAACATCCTCCATTGAATCAGAATTGACAACGAAGACTCCGCCATCTGCTATATGGCTCCGGTGTATGTCATAGCTGCGCTTGTCCAGCGCAACGACAACGTCCGCCTTGAGATACTGACTCATCACCTCTTCGGGAGCAGAGGTCACAACCGAGAAATTGTGGCCGCCACGAATGAGGCTCTGATAGTCGTCCATCTCGAATGAGTAGCGTCCCATGCTGGAGAACAGCGCGGCCGCAGTCGTTCCAGCCCGCCGGACACCGAATCCAGCCTCGCCACCAACCAGGAATGTGAACCTGTTGTTCTTGTTCACAGCCACCCCCGTACGTACATTGGAGCAAGAGTCGCTGGCTTCCCGTCCCCACACCACCACCACGTCCGTGGGCTACAGCCAGCGACTCCAGTCACGGTCTTGTGTCAACATCTTCCGCTCACAGAAGTGACCTTCCCTGTTCCGAAAGGCTCACGGTATCATCAGACTGCACGAGAAGCCTTGCTTCAAGCAGCTCGCGCATCCCACTTCGCACACGGTACAACGGCATTCCTGTTGCAGTTGCCATATCCTCCGGTGTCTGCTTGCCATCGCGCACTGCGCGCAACATATTCATACCCGAATCCGTGGGCTTGCCGTCAGGACTTACACAGGGCATTCTTAACCCCCCTAAACCTTCTTTTTGCAGAAGTACCAGTCGACACACTCGTAGCCCTGGTTGAGTCGCTCCTCAGCTGCTTCCTGTGTAAGCGGCGGAGGTACGATTACCATGTCGCCCGGTCGCCAGTTTGCCGGAGTCGCGACCTTATTGGCATCGGTCATCTGTAGCGCGTCGATAACCCGAAGAATCTCATCCATGTTACGCCCCGTGGTCAGCGGGTAGTAGAGGACAAGCCTGATTACCTGGTTGGGGTCGATAACGAAAACGCAACGGACCGTCTCGGTCTTGCTCTGGCCGGGATGAACCATACCGAACTTGGTCGAGACTCCCTTGTCCAGGTCGGCGATGATAGGAAAGGTAATCTTGACGCCCGTTCTCTCCTCGATGTTCCGTGCCCATGCGATGTGGGACGTCACACTGTCGACACTCAAGCCCATCAGCTCAACACCGCGCTTCTGAAGTTCGGGATGAATCTGCGCGAACGCCATGAACTCGGTGGTGCAGACAGGGGTGAAGTCGGCCGGGTGAGAGAAGATGACAAGCCAACTCCCCTTGAAATCCGACAACTTGAGAGTGCCATGAGTGGTTTGGGCCTCAAAATCAGGGGCCTTTTCCCCCAGCCTCGGCATGCTTACAACCTGTTCCATTTGTTCTTCCATGTATTACCTCCTTCTTCCACAATCGGTCGGGGCGCCACAGAACGCAACGCCCCTCCCTTCGCCCCGCTGTTTACACATCTACGCAGTTGTCCCAGAGGCCATGGATGTTGCAATACTCCACGGCACAGAAGGACTTGAACTGATCGACAGGAACCTGGTAGCGGACGTTCGGAGCCGTGAACGACGGGCCGAAATCACACCTGCCGAGGTCGACGACCTGTCCCGTGTCTTTCTTCACGCCGAAGAGCTGGACCCATGCGATATGGTGCTCGACGGTATTGGGATGGGGTACTTCCTTGCCGACAACGACGTGCACGATGTCGGCACTGCCTTCACCCTTACCTTTGCCGATCTCGATGACGGGCACGTGCTTCTCTTTTCCTTCCTCTTCAGGGGCTTTGAACAGTTCTCCTACTCGCATTCTCACACCTCCTCTACTGTGTTTGTTATACAGCCTTTTCAGACAAGGCCTGCTTCACGATGCTTCTCAGCGATACGACCAGCAAGTTCATCGATTGCCTTGAGGTCAGATTCATGAGGCAACCCTTTGACAATGACAGGATCCAATAACTCGACTTTCAGATTGGGCATCAGTCCCGTTAGTTGCTCCACGGCTCTTCCTCCCCATCCGTACGAGCCAACCACCGATGCAAACTGAAGCTTCGGCCGCAGCGCGTTTGCCAGGAACGCGGCATAGACCACAGCTGGATGCGCCCCTGCGAGAACAGTCGGACATCCAAGCACAACCGTGGCGGAATCAACGAGTTCCATGGCAAGACGACCGATGTCACCGGAGGTGAGCCTGTGCGGCACGGTTGCCACATCCAGGTCCGCGAGGTCGGAAACAAGGCGGTCGACAAGCACCTGCGTACTTCCATGCATCGAAACGTACGGCACTACCACCTTGTTGGCTGGCGGACCCGCAACCCACTCGCGGTAGACATCCATGATGGGTGCCGGGTCGTCATACAGAGGTCCATGGCTGGGCGCGATGATATCGATGTCATACGTACCAAGCCGTTCGAGATGCTTCGCGATATTGCTGCGAAACGGCATCATTATCTCGGCATAGTAGCGCTTTGCAGCCCGGTACAACCTTGAACTGACCGGGGCGAACAGCTCGGTCGTTGCAAGATGCGAGCCGAACAGATCGCACGGGAACAGCACCTTCTTCTCACGCAGGTATGTGAGCATGGTCTCGGGCCAATGTACCCACCCCGCATGAATGAATTCGAGCGTCAAATCGCCAAGCGAGATGGTCTCGCCATCTTCGACCGTCTGCACCCGTTGTTCATCGATGTGCAACAGGTCAATCAGCATACCTTTCGCCCGGGGAGTGCACACAAGAACGGACTCCGGATACCTGTCCAGCACATAGGGAAGGCTTCCCGAGTGGTCCTGTTCAGCGTGGTTAGCGATTACGTAATCGAGCCGCGAGGGCCCTGCAGAATCAAGCATCGCAGCCAATTCTTCCGTCTTGGTCGGGTCAACAGCGTCAATGAGAGCATTCTTTTCTGAACCTGTCACAAGGTAGGAGTTGTAGCTTGTGCCATCCGGGAGAGGGATGAGCTCATCGAACAACTGCCTGTCCCAATCGATTGAGCCGACCCATTGCACGCGTTCCGTCACTGTCCGCGGTCTCATACTTCTACTCGCTTTCTACTTCAGTAGTCGTTGCTCATCTGTTGCATCGGGTGAATACGTACACCCGTCATTGTCAGCCTTCGTCAGCACCAGGCGACTTCTCGAGTCGCTGGATTACTTCCAATGTCCCCAGGTACTGACCACCGGGATCGCGTAGCGCATGCCATGAAACAGTCCGGTCTGGAAGTCTCCTTTCGATGCAATCGCGGGAACCGGTTCGCAGGTCTTCAATGACCTTGTCGACAACGGGGCGCGATGATGCGGAATGACATTCACGGACATCGGAGCCTCGAACTGAAGCCGCAATCTTTCCACTCTGCTGTCGGGCTTCGTTCCAATACACCACCAGGTTATCCGCATCGAGAACAGTCAACTCCAGAGGAATGACATTGAGCGTGGCTGTTAGCTGCGCCATGCTGATTTTTCCCACCATTGAACCCATATCTTCGGCACTGGTCACGCTACGCTTCCCGCTTTCTGCTTTCTGCTTTCTGCTTTGCCTCAAAATAGCAACGACCTTTCCCGTCAGTCATAGGGCGTACTCCCAGCATCGTCCACCTCACGTGCTACACCTTCTCAAATGCGCTCTTAGGCGCTCCGCACACGGGACAGACCCAGTCTTCAGACACATCGCTGAATGCAGTCCCTGGCTCCACTCCGTTATCAGGATCGCCATTCTCGGGGTCATAGATGTAGCCACATACTGTGCACCGGTATTTGTCCAACTTTTCTCTTCCTCCTACTAGTCGGTCAGGTCCTGCTCACTCGTTTCGATCGCCTTCCGTAACTCGGCACCGAGGACATCAGGGAGTCCTTCGATGTCAACGCGCAGAAAGCCACGGACTATCGTTGCGGTTGCCTCCGAGTGCGTCAGCCCGCGGGCCATAAGGTATTCAATCTCTTCCTCTGCTATCTTGCCGACAGCAGCCTCATGAGACAGGTCGATGCCCGCCACCGTACCCCGCAGCTCCGGAATCGCATGGATGGCACCTTCATCCCCCAGCATGAGGCCGCGACACTCCAGGTGACCTTTTACGTCGGGGGCATTGCCTTCAATATATCCTCGCGCGATTGTCTCACCCCCACGGGCAATGGTCCGCGAGATGATCTCCGTGCGACAGCCGGGTGCATTGAGAAAGACCCGCGAACCTGTGTCCAGGTGGGAGCCCTCATAGGATGCCATCACGCTGTTGAAGCGAACGGTTGCATTCGGTCCCTCGCAATATGCAGCAGGGTTGGTCTGCAGATCCCGCACCGGCTTCATGATGACGTAGTTGCTCAGCAGGGTGCTGTCCTCTTCAAGCACGATGCCTGTACGTGGCCGCACCGCTACACCAGGCTCCCAGTTGTGAATCATCGTGTACGTTACCTTGGCGCCCTTGCGGATGTAGAATTCCGAGACACCAAGATGGAGACCCTCCTGACCGTGCGTTTCTGAGGTGCATCCGGTGATGATGTGCAACTCGGAGCCTTCCTCGGCAACGAGGATGTTGTGTACCCGCTGAGCGCTGCCCGCGGTTCCCATGTAGAGACAGGCTTGAAGAGGAAGAAGGGTCTTCTGACCGCGACGGGCCCGTATGAAGTAGCCATTGTATTCGGCTTCCTCCAGGCTACGTGTGTACTCGTCCGTCTCCTGTGAAACAGCCTTCCACCACAAGTCCGCAACCCAATCGTACTTATCCAGGGCTTGCCTGACCGGCAGCATTTCAACAGTGTCGGCATTAACCGACGAATGCACTGTTGAATGATCCACCTGCACGAACGTGCCCGAACGACCTACAGCTTCATCCACGACGATGCCGGCATCGAGCATACGTGACCTCATGTCGGCCGGGAGATCCGCGAGCCGATCCTGGTAGGGCCTTTCTTCAGCTTCGACCCCATATTCGGATGGTGCAATCTCGGACTGCTGATGCTTTGGCATATCCGCCGCCATCCTGTCCTGTTCGGTCACTTCATGCATCGTGCACACTCCTCGTATCCGCACTTCTTCACGGTTGCAAGAATCTCATGCGGGTCACCGCCGCAGGACAGCCGTCCATCGATCATGACGTATCCAGTTCGAGCGCTCACATAGTCGAGTATGTGACCGGTGTGCGTGATAATCAGACCTGCATGGTTCCGTTCACGGATGCGCACATCCTTCTGCAGTAGCTGATTGATGAGGTCGCCGATGAGCGACATGTTGACGAGGTCGACGCCCGATTCAGGCTCGTCCAGCATCACGAAGTCCGGATCCTGGGCCAGCAACTGGAGCAGCTCCGAGCGCTTGATCTCGCCACCCGAGAAGCCTGCGTTCACGTCACGGTCCAGGAACTCGCTCAGGCCCGCGGCAGTCGCCATATCGCATAATTCGGCATCCTCACCATCTCGCCGACTGCACGCCCGCACAATGTCCCGAGTCTTAACTCCTCGAACGACCGGGGGTCGTTGGAACGACATTCCCATGCCCAGCCGAGCTCTTTCATCGACCGGCATACGAGTCACGTCCTGTCCTTTGAAGACGATACTGCCACGGGTGACCTTGTAACGCGGGAAGCCCATTATTGCCATAAGCAGCGTACTCTTACCGCTGCCATTGGGACCGAACAGCGCAGTCGTCTCACCAGAATGCAACTCAAGGTCGATGCCGTGCAGTATCTCCGTGTTGCCCACTTCGACAACGAGGTCGTGCAGTGACAGGATAACGTCGTCCATGGATCACCTCTTCATTGAGAAACCGGGATTCTAACCATTTCCTTCAAGCGTCCATTTTTCTTTCATCGTGTACCAGCCCATCGGGTCCGTCAGATACTCGAATGCGTCCAGCAAGGCAAGGTGATGCTCGCGCTCCTCGCCGGCCAATGTATCGTAGAAACGCTTCTCAGGCTCAAGGTCGGACTCTTTGCTCCTGGTCTTGTACATGTCGTACGCTTCTATCTCTCGTGACATCGCCCCCTTGAGGGCATCCAGCTCAGTCCGAGTCGGCTCAACTTTGGGAGGCGCCGAGCTCGCCAATCCTGCAAGGACAGCACCAAGCCTGTGTTCCTGCCACGAATCGCCTACATCCGGCCATTCACCGCTTCTTTCAAGCTGATCCTGGATGGTGGTGAAGCGTTTGGCATGTTCGTCTTCTGCGGCAACGAGCCTCTCAAACACCTGCTTCGCAAGTGGGCTCTGAGCATTCTCAGCCGCGCTTTCGTAATAGGATTTTTCCTTGGCTTCGATTGCCAGGGCCTTCTTGAGCATGTCCATCTGTTTTGTCTTGTCTACCATTTCCAACCTCCTCACGAGAATTGCCGCTTCAATGCGGACAGGTCACGTAAATGCCTCTTCTCTTCGCGAATAATGAGATCAACCGCCTCACGTTCTTTCACGGGAACAAGGTCTTTCATTTCTGTATAGAAAAGGATCGAGTCCTTTTCAGCGCCAATAGCGAACTGTAGTGCCTCCGCCGTGCTCGCCGCACGCGCCGCAACCTCCCGCGCAACGTTGTCATTCGGGAACACCGAGGAATCGATCAGTGCTTTCAGATACTGATCATACTCCTGCTCGACATCCGGGGGCACGACCGGTCCGAACTCGACGAACTCGTCACGCATATCCTGGAAGATATGAATGTGACGTTGCTCCATATCGACGAGGTCAGAGTACATCCGTTTCAGTTCCGGGTCATCAGCTTGCTCGGACAGAGAACCATAGTAGGCCACCCCGTTCTTCTCGATACCGACCGCGATATCGTACAGTTCGCCCGCGCTGAATACAGCCATCTCAATACACCTCCACGTTCTTGCCATCGCGCATATCTTCACCAGTGCCGCCGGTACACGAGCATGGATACTCGCTTCTGCGACATTCGTCGCACAAACCCCTGAACTCAAGGGTTTGGCGGCGCACGTCAAATCCCGTGCGTTCGGCCACAAGCCTGACGAGGTCAGCTTCCAGCTCAAGATCCAGATCAACGATGCGCCCGCAACTCTCACACACGAAGTGGTAGTGACTGTCCGTACACGCGTCATATCGCTTGGCACCACCAGGTCCATCAAGCACCTGCACCTCGCCATGCTCTGCCAACACCTTAAGGTTCCGGTATACCGTGCCGAGGCTCACGCTGGGCAACTCCTTGCGCACCTCTTCGTAGACGTAATCCGCTGAAGGGTGGCACTTCGATGTGCATACCACTCTACTGATCACTTCGCGCTGACGCGTCCTTCTCATATCACAATAGTAATAGGAATCATTACTATGATGGCCATATCTGATGAATTTGTCAAATTGTTCGCGCCAAGGGTTTGAATATGGACGCAGCCAAGAGGTCCACACGTAGAGGAGGGACTGCAGGTAACCCGCGCTGCAACTGACCCTTGAGCCTACCCCACATCAACTATCAACTATCCACTCTCCATCCTCCACCGTTGCCCACCTTCACGAGCACGGTCAGCGCATCCTTAAGAACTCGAGACGAGTGTAGCGACGGGCCACGACATTGTCAAAGACTGACAGAGTAGAAGCAGTCTTCAGCAAGAGGCGAGCCGCCGGCCGAGATCCACCGCTTCCTCCAGATACTGCGGCATGTCACGAACCTGGCCCTTGCTATCGACCCCGCGCGCAAGCACCTGGTCGGAAAAGGACACACCCACTGCGTCGAAGAAATACCTGGCCGTCAGGACAACTCCATCGAAGAGCCTGGGGCCCCGGGTAGCCCCAACCGCGATAAGCGCGCCCTGGCGGGCATCGACGTCAGGGCTCCATGCCTTAAGCACGTGCCTGCGAATCCAAAGCGCCTGACACCGGTCAACAACGGCCTTTGCCTGGCTGGTCAGTCCGTAGAAGAAGATCGGGGACGCCAACACTATGCGGTCCGCTGCAATCAACTCATCGTAGAGCGGAGTCATATCATCCCGCAATGAACACGTGCCATCAACGGCGCAATGGTAGAGTTCCAGACAGGGACGCATGTTAAGCGTTGACACCACGACTTTGCGTGTATGCGCACCTTCGGCCTCGGCAGCGCTGAGGACCGCATCCAGGAGTATTTCGGTGTTTCCATCCCGCCGGGGACTGCCCATGAGACCCAGTACGTGCATATTCCACCTCGGATTACATTCTTCCAGACAGAGGGAGGTTACGCAACGCTGAGAGGGTCGACATCGATGACCCAGCCATTGGGCAAGGTCAGCCCTGCAACAATAGAAGCAGGGTCAGAACCGCGGACGATGACCTGCCACCGGTAGCGGCCACGAAGGCGGTGCATGAAGGCCGGAGTCGGGCCGGTAACGCGCAACGTATTACCGGCATGCGTGGAAAGCTGCTGATAGATGCGGGCGGCCTCCGCCCGACTACGATCATCATTTGTGTGAGCGTACATCAGGCGCACAACTGAGCAGAACGGGGGATAGAACACGTCACGCCGGTACTTCATCTCCGCCTCATAGAAAGTGCGGTAGTCCTGCGCGGCAGCCGATTTGATGACATAGCTCTCAGGCTCATAGACCTGGGCGACCACTCTACCAGGCTTCAACCCTCGCCCTGCCCGACCAGCCACCTGGCACAGCAACTGAAACGTCCGCTCTCCAGCACGGTAGTCCGGCAGAGTCATGCCAAGGTCCGCGCTGATGGCGCCTACAAGCGTGACATTCGGAAAATCAAGTCCTTTGGCAACCATCTGTGTTCCCACTATGACATCTACCTCGCCTGCATGAACGGCGTCGTGGAACCTGGACTGACTGCGTGTGCGCACAGGCACGTCACTGTCCCATCGCACCACGCGTGCACCTGGAAACATCGAGTGCACTTCATCGACGATCCGTTGCGTGCCGACTCCGAGGTAGCGTATACGCGTGCTCTTGCACTGCGGGCAGCGGTCAGGCGTACGGGTCGAATACCCGCAGCGATGGCATATCAGTCTCCCACGTGCAGCGTGATACGCAAGCGCAACTGAGCATCGGGGACAGGCGAAGACATGACCGCAACGTCGGCACTGCACCAGAGTGGATGTGCCCCGACGGTTGAGAAACAGCAGCACCTGCTCGCCACGCGCCAGCGCCTCTTTGATTGCGGACAGCAGGAGGCGACTGAACAGACTGGTATTCCCTTCGCGCAATTCGTCGCGCATATTCACGACCTCGATAGGTGGCAAACCGACGTCACCAATCCGCTGCGGCAGTTCCAGTAAGTGCGCGTCACGATTCACAGTCCGAGTGAAGGTCTCGACATCCGGAGTTGCACTGCCAAGCACGAGCGGTATGCCGAGACGCACCGCCATTTCACGGGCCACTGTGCGTGCGTGATAACGCGGCGACATATCGTCCTGCTTGTACGTCCACTCGTGCTCCTCATCCAGGACTATCAACCCGAGATTCTCCACCGGCGCAAAGAGGGCGCTTCGGGGACCGATGACGACACATGGGGCGGTTCTCCGCACACGTTCCCATTCATCGACTTGCTCGCCCGGGGAAAGGCCGCTATGCAAGAGGATGACACGGCCCGGGAAACGACTCATGAACCGCTCGACAGTCTGAGAGGCAAGTGCTATTTCCGGCACCAGGCACACAGCACTACGACCGGACGAAAGCGCGTACCCTGTCGCGCGTAGATAGAGCTCAGTCTTGCCGCTTCCGGTTACGCCGAACAGCAGGTATTCGCCATAGCCTCCACCACGCATTTCCTCCTCCAGTGAGTCCCAGGCACGACGCTGGGCATCCGTAAGCACGGGAACGCTGCCTGAACGAGAGGAGAATGCTTCAAGAGGACTACGCCACACACGTTCCTCGCGTACATCCACGAGTCCCTTGTCTTCCAGTGCCCGTACTACGTTGCGCGACGTACCATACCTGTCACGCAATTCCTGCAGAGGAACGGCATCATCACGCGTGCGCAGATATACAAGCACCTCCCGCTGGCGGGATGCGCGCGGGGAGACAAGGTTCTCGACGCTGCCAGTGTACCTCCGCGCCACGGACGAAAGGGAGATGAAGAGATCCGTGTGCACGCCGATGCTCCGTTCGCGGGTTATGTCTTCCCTGGCGAGCAATCCCCGCCGGACAAGGCTATCCAGATCCCGTGACATCCGCGTTTTGCCGAGCGATTTCTCGAGGTCCTTCAGACGGACACGCTGATTCGGGCCCACGAACTGCAACAGCCTCCGCTGTCGGTCGGAGAGGGTGGCAGGGTCTGCAGGGGTATCCGGGGGGCGATATACGTATGCGTCCGGCTGCCGTTCCACACCCGGGGAAAGGAAGAGTGAGAGGGACGAGAACAGGGGGCTGAGATAGTAAGCTGCTATCCACTGCCCGAGGTCGACTTGAAATGGTGTGAGCCTGGCCTCGGACGAGACTGACAGAATGGGTCGAGTCGATTCGTGTCCTGGCTCATGCTTCAGCGCGACCACGATGCCACGGACCGTTCTTGTACCGAATGGAACCCAGATCAGTTGTCCGACAGCGACAGGCAATTCATCGGAAACGGCATAGGAATAGGTAGAGCGCCCCGCTGGGGCGTCAACCGCCACCTCGGCGTAGAGCATCAGTCACAAAGGAGTGAGTCGAACAGGCTACGCTGGGTTCCCGGACGAAGCCTTGGGGGCCTTGGGGCGTCGCTCCTTAAGCCGCGCCTTCTTCGCACTCAGATTCCGCATATAGTAGAGCTTTGCGCGGCGCGCCTTGCCCCGTCGCAGTATCTCGACTCCCTCGAGCAATGGCGAGCCATAAGGAAACGAGTACTCGACACCTATGCCGTAGGAGACCCGGCGGACCGTGAACCTGCCACCGTCAACACCGCGCCGTATTCGAATCACCATGCCCTGGAAATTCTGTACCCGCTCGCGGTCACCCTCCTTCACGCGGAACGCAACCCGTACGGTATCGCCGGGAGACAGCTGCGGCAGTCCCTCTTTTACTGTTGGCTTAACAAGTTCTCTGATATCCATGTTCGCTCCTTGTCACTCAATGCTACCCGTTCGAGCAAGTCCGGGCGCCGTTCCGCAGTCCGCAACAGCGACTGTCGCCGTCTCCAGGCAGCTATCTCTCCGTGGTTGCCCGAGAGCAATGTCGCGGGGACGCTCCAGCCCCGGAACTCCTCCGGTCGGGTGTACTGGGGATACTCCAGAAACCCCTGCGCATGTGACTCGTCCACTGCCGACATTTCCGACCCGAGCACACCGGGTATAAGTCGCACCACCGCCTCCACAACAACCATCGCGGCCACCTCGCCGCCTGTCAACACATAGTCACCGATACTTATGCGATCAGTCACCAGGTGTTCCGCTACACGCTCATCCACGCCTTCATAGTGCCCACACACCAGCATGAGTCGACGGTGACTGGACAACTCCCGGGCGACGTCCTGAGTAAACAATCTGCCCTGGGGCGTCAGCAGAACCACAGGGGACTCACCAAAGCCCGTTTCCGCCTTCACACATTCCGCAGCTTCGAATATGGGCTCCGGCTTGAGCACCATTCCCGCACCACCGCCATAGGGATAATCATCAACTGTGCGGTGCCGGTCATGCGTATA
This sequence comes from uncultured Dehalococcoidales bacterium, assembly GCA_964552485.1. Lineage (GTDB taxonomy): Bacteria > Chloroflexota > Dehalococcoidia > GIF9 > AB-539-J10 > SKVJ01. The sequence goes on from CAZKHH010000021.1 coordinate 19,713, forward strand.
GTCGCGGATATTGTGAGCAACAACGGACGCAAGACCGCGATCCTCAGCCCGCCTGACGATGCTGTGACCGAATGGCGAAACAAACATCTCGGGAAAAAGGCAAAGGATGTCGATTCGCATAAGGTCCTCGCACGGCGTCTCTCACAAGCCACTCATTCTATCACAAGAACAGCGGGAAATGCATTGCAGCTATATGGGTCAGGTTACCAAAGAAATCTTCAAGTGACTTGACAAATGGAGCCATAGCGCTTTAAATAGGCTTGTGGGGAGTTGTGGGGAAGCAGGGAGGATTGTGCCCTGAACAGGGGAAGCAGCAATGTTTTTTGGAGAGTACGTCTACAAACTGGACGACAAGGGGCGGGTACCCCTGCCCCCGAAGTTCCGTCGTGACATGCGGGACACCATCGTGCTTACGAAGGGTACCGAGAAGTGCATACGCGTCTTCCCGCTCCCGGAATGGAAGCGGGTGGCGGACGAGTTGTCTTCAAAGGCGGTCACTTCGGCGAGCCAACGGAAGCTCAACCGCGCGATATTCGGCAGCGCGTTCTCGACGACGTTCGACAAACAGGGACGTATCGGCTTGCCGATGCCGCTGCGACTTCATGCGGAGATTGGAGAGAACGTCGTAGTGGTGGGTGTAAATCAGTCGGTGGAACTCTGGAACGAAGACCTCTGGAAACAGGAGAAACAATCGTCCGAGGAGCAGGCTGAGCAGATTCTCGAAGGCATGGGAGGAAGTTGAGCACCGGGGATATCTCGCCGACGGCACATGTCCCGGTAATGGTAACTGAGGTTATGGAAGCACTGCAGCCGCAGCCGGGGGGACAGTACGTGGACTGTACAGTGGGAGCAGGTGGACACGCCCGTGCAATCCTCGAGAGAATCGAGCCTGGAGGGCGGCTGCTCGGCATAGACGCCGATGATGCGGCGATATCACTGGCGCGAGAGAGACTCGCGCCCTTTCAATCTCTAGTAACCCTGGTCAAAGGGAATTTCTCTGAATTGAATGACCTGTGCACCAGGTACGGGTTCAGCTCGAATGCCGGAATCCTCATGGATCTCGGCGTATCCTCGATGCAACTCAACACCGCCGAGCGGGGTTTCAGCTTTCAACGAGAGGCACCGCTCGACATGCGTTTCGACTCGGCTGAAGGCCCTTCAGCCGCAGACATCGTGAATAACTACGGCGAGCGTGATATCGCTCGCATCTTATGGGAGTATGGCGAGGAACGGTATTCCCGCCAAATCGCGCACAGAATCGTCCAGAACAGGCCGATTCTGTCCACATTACGACTTGCGCACATAGTGCAGCAGGTCCACGGCAGTAGGCGTGGCAGGATCCATCCTGCTACCCGCACCTTCATGGCGCTTCGGATTGCAGCGAACAGGGAGTTGGAGAACCTCAAGCTGGCGTTAGACCAGACTGTGGAACTCCTGCGTGAGGGAGGACGTGTGGTAGTGATCAGCTATCACTCCCTTGAGGACCGCATCGTGAAGCAGTTCATGCGCAGGGAGGCAGCAAGCCACGTCTTCTCGCTCGTCTCAAGGAAGGTCATACGACCTACTTCGTTGGAGACCCGCTCCAACCCACGCAGCCGCAGTGCGCGGCTCAGAGTCGCTGAGCGTCTCGCATAGGGTCGCCTAGCGGCTCAGCGTCCGGAGCAATCTAAGGAGGTGAATATGGCCAAAGGAATTGTCTCCGCTATTGATGTGGGTACCACCAAGATAGCGACCATTGTGGCAAACGTCAGAAGTCAGGATGACATCGAAATCCTCGGTGTTGGCGTCGTACCCAGCCACGGACTGCACAAGGGTATCGTCGTCAACATGGACGAGGCGAAAGAGGCGATCGCCGGCTCGATCCAAGAGGCACAGAAGATTAGCGGCACGCGTGTCGATTCGGTCCTGGTCGGTGTCACCGGGCGACATATCAGCAGCATCAACAACAAGGGCGTAGTAGCCATTCCAAGGAACGACAGGCTGGTACGGTCCGAAGACTTGCAGAGGGTACTGGCAGCATCACGCAACGTGGCCGTGCCCGAGGGCAAGAAGCTGCTGCATGCCATCCCGCGGTACTACACGCTTGATGGGGAAGAGCGTGTAAAGCAGCCGGTGGGAATGCATGGTACGCGCCTTGATGTAGAGACCCACGTTATCACCGCATCTGTCTCATCGGTACAGAACCTTGTCAAGGTAATCAGGAGTATTGGAGTACAGGTCGATGACCTCGTACTCGAACCACTTGCGAGCGGTGAAGCGGTGCTCACTGCCCAGGAACGTGAGAGCGGCATTATCATGGCGGACCTGGGTGGCGGCACGACCGACATAGCCGTCTTCAAGGATGGTGACATCTATCACACCGCAATCATCCCGGTAGCCGGATATCAAATCACCAGTGACATCGCCATCGGCCTCGGCCTTCCGTTCCATGTTGCCGAGCGCATGAAGAAGACGTACGGCGACGCGACACCCGGAAAGGATTTCGGCAGGGAGACCGAGCTGACAGGAATCGAGAACGGACACGCGGCGTCGTACCGCGAACTCTGTGACATCGTCCGTTCAAGGATGGAAGAGTTGTTCGAACTCATCCTTCTCGAGCTTCCAACTACAGACTACCAGCGACTGGCCCCCTGTGGACTTGTGCTCACGGGAGGTACCGCGAACCTTGGAGGGCTCGGGGACCTCGGCAGGGACCAACTGAAGATGCCCGTGCGCAAGGGAGCGCCGCTTGGCAGCGGAGTTTACGGCATCACCGATATCCTGCGCGATTCGGCATACGCAACAACTCTTGGCCTTGTCCTGTGGCAGGCGCGCAGTCGCGAGCCTTCTGCATGGCAGGTAAAACACGCAGGGATGTTCGGAGGAATCAGCCGACTGTTGCGCAAGCTCTTCCGAGGATAGCTTCCGTGTGCTGAACGTTGAGAAGACAAGGAGGAACAGATGGCTAAGACAACGTACACACCCGCCCCTGCCAGGATCAAAGCGATTGGCATAGGTGGCGGTGGAACAAATGCAATCAATCGAATGATCCGTGAAGGCATCCGTGGAGTCGAATTCATCGCGATGAACACGGATGCGCAGGCGCTGGCTCTGGCCGAAGCGACCACAAGGATCCAGCTTGGCGAAAAACTGACGCGTGGACTGGGTGCGGGAGGCGATCACCGTACGGGACACAAGGCGGCCGAAGAAAGCAAGCAGGTGATTCAGGAAATCGTCGAGGGCGCCGACATGGTGTTCGTGTCTGCTGGAATGGGCGGCGGCACAGGAACGGGTGGTATTCCAGTTGTTGCTGAGATAGCAAAGGAGTCCGGCGCTCTTACAATCGGCGTTGTGACCAAGCCGTTCAAGTTCGAAGGAGGCCACCGGTCGGAGGTCGCTGAAGAAGGCATATTGGCCCTGACCGAAAAGGTCGACACTCTTATCATAATCCCGAACGACCGGTTGCTTCAGCTATGCGACGCCAAGACCACGATCGACTCAGCATTCAGACTCGCCGACGATGCACTCCTGCTGGGCGTGCAGGCCATCTCGGAAGTCGTGACCGTGCCCGGCCTCATAAACCTTGACTTCGCCGACATCAAATCGGTCATGAAAGACGCCGGTCCCGCCTGGATGTCGGTAGGACGCGGAAGCGGCCAGAACCGCGCCGCAGAGGCAGCGAAAGCGGCCCTGGCGAGCCCGCTTCTTGACGCCCAGGTCGCAGGCGCCCAGGGAGTCCTGTTCAACATCACGGGAGGCCCGAGCCTCACGCTGTTCGAATGCAACGAGGCCGCGAGCGTCATCAGCGAGGCAGTTGATGCACGCGCTAACATCATCTTCGGCGTCGTGTTCGATCCGAAGATGGATGCCGAGCTCAAGATCACCGTGATCGCGACCGGCTTCACCAGCCAGTATGGCAAGGGTTCCCCTGACACAGAAGAACTGCGAAGGCTGATGCGAGGAGGCGGCGACACGCTCGACGTCCCGTCGTTCCTACGCCGTGGCCAACGCCACGGCAGCGGACAGCTCACGCAGGCCATGAAAGGGCGATCGGATGTTACGCCTGAGCCCTCCAGGCTTTCCTGGCAATAGCCCTCTCTCTCTCGGGCAACGGGGAGGACGGTCAGCCGTCCTCCCCGTTGCTATTCCACGGAGGTCATCAGCAACCAGTTAATCCTTGGCTGCCCCAATATGTGGTGGTACACTTATGTTGTGGCACAACAATTTGTGAGGCGTAGCTAATGAAGTGTCCGTACTGTGGTGCGCCCGATTCGCGCGTTGTCGATTCCAGGGGTTTCGGTGGCGAAGTACGCAGGAGACGTGCATGCATCACGTGCGGCGCCCGGTTCACGACAAGCGAACGCGTGTACAATAACCCTCTCTATGTTGTGAAGAAGGACGGCAGGCGGGAAGCGTACGACCGCGAGAAGCTCGCCTCCGGCATACGGAAGGCGTGTGAGAAACGCCCGTTGCCGACCGGCTCCGTCGAGAAGATAATTACGGGCATCGATGACCATCTTCACAGTCTCGGTAAGGTCGAAGTCTCCAGTTCGACCGTAGGCGACCTGGTCATGGACCAATTGGAGAGAGTCGACCACATCGCATACATCCGCTTCGCGAGCGTATACCGGGAGTTCACCGATATAGGTGCACTCAGAGAGGCACTTGAGAGTCTCTCACGGGAAGAAGAGGATATCGCCACGGGAGCGAACGAAAACTAGCGCCGTCTTACTGCGGGCAACAGACATGGCACGAACGAGCAAGAGGAAAGAGACCACCCCCATAACTCAGGAACATGTGGCACGAGCGGTCTTTTCCGCCGCCGAGTCTGTCGGTGTCAATGACCGCACCCTCCTCGAAGAACTGAGCGAGAAGGTAGGAGAAAGGCTCGGCGTTGCACAGCCCCTGCCTGGCATGGAGAATCTCGTGCCGACCAAACAACCGAGGCACGCACGTAGACGCCCGGCAGCCGAAACTACGAAGGAGCTTCCGATTCTGTCGTCCGATGGAGACGATTCACGCGCAGACGCAGTCCAGCTGTCCAAGAACGCTCTCACTGTGCTACAGCGCAGATATCTTGCGCGGGACGAACGTGGCGAACCGATGGAAAGCCCCGAGGAGATGTTCCGGCGAGTGGCGAGACATGTAGCGCAGGCTGAGGACCTACTAGGCGCACCGGAGGGATGTGCGCACTGGGAGGAAGAGTTCTCCAGACTGATGACAGACCTCGACTTCCTGCCCAATTCTCCCACGCTTATGAATGCTGGAAGGGAACTGGGTCAACTCTCGGCATGTTTCGTGCTACCTGTCGAGGATTCGATGGAGTCCATATTCGATGCTGTGAAACACACGGCACTGATACACAAGAGTGGAGGGGGCACCGGGTTCTCCTTCTCGCACCTCCGGCCGGAAAAGGACAGAGTGGGAAGCACGGGCGGAGTCGCAAGCGGACCGCTATCGTTCATGCAGGTGTTCGATAAGACGACAGACGTCATCAAGCAGGGAGGCATGCGACGCGGCGCCAACATGGCCATCCTCAACGTCTCCCATCCCGATATTGAGCGATTCATAACTGTGAAGAAAGACCCGGGCGTACTGACGAATTTCAACCTCTCGGTTGCAGTCACCGATGAATTCATGCACGCGATGGTGAACGATACGGAGTATCCGCTTCGCAATCCACGCACGGGCGAACAGATGGGAA
>CAZKHH010000022.1:0-24566 GCA_964552485.1 uncultured Dehalococcoidales bacterium
GCCTACCCCATTCGGGTTGAGCTTAGGGCCGACTAACCCTATGCCGATTAACGTTGCATAGGAAACCTTAGGCTTACGGCGGGCATGGTTTTCACATGCCTTTACGCTACTCATGCCAGCATTCTCACTTGTCTACGCTCCACCACGGCTCACGCCGTGGCTTCTCTGCAGAAGACAACGCTCCCCTACCACTTACTTTGCAGTAAGTCCATAGCTTCGGTGACAGACTTTAGCCCCGTTACATTATCGGTGCGGTGCCACTCGACCAGTGAGCTGTTACGCACTCTTTAAAGGATGGCTGCTTCTAAGCCAACCTTCTGGTTGTTTGTGCAACGCCACCGCCTTTGCCACTTAGTCTGTCTTAGGGACCTTAGCTGATGGTCTGGGCTGTTTCCCTCTCGACCACGGAGCTTATCCCCCGCAGTCTCACTCCCAGGATTCCACCTACGGTATTTGCAGTTTGGTTGAGTTCGGCAACCTCACGGCCCCTGGCTCATCCAGAGCTCTACCCCCGTAGGCTACAACCTGAGGCTGCACCTAAATGCATTTCGGGGAGAACCAGCTATTTCCGGGTTCGTTTGGCATTTCACCTGCACTAACCACAGTTCATCCGAGAATTTTGCCTAATTCACCAGTTCGAGCCTCCACTCGGTGTTACTCGAGCTTCACTCTGACCATGGTTAGATCACCCGGTTTCGGGTCTACTTCATGCGACTCAACGCCCTATTCGGACTCGCTTTCGCTTCGGCTCCGCAACGAAAGTTGCTTAACCTTGCCACATAAAGTAACTCGCTGGCTCATTCTTCAATAGGCACGCCATCAGTCTGCCGAAGCAGACCTCTGACTGCTTGTAAGCACAGGGTTTCAGGTTCTATTTCACTCCCCTCCCGGGGTACTTTTCACCTTTCCCTCACGGTACTCGTTCACTATCGGTCATCAGCAATATTTAGCCTTGGAGGGTGGTCCCCCCAGATTCCCACAGGATTTCACGTGTCCCGTGGTACTCAAGAACACAAGCGGAGGTCTCTGCCTTTTCGCCTACGGGACTCTCACCCTCTATGGTCGCCCGTTCCAGAAACTTTCGGCTATGACGAGACTTTGTAACTCCGTGGTGGATATCGGATCCACCGTCTTGCGTCTTACAACCCCGGCATAGCTTTTGACTACACCGGTTTGGGCTCTTCCCCTTTCGTTCGCCACTACTAAGGGAATCTCTTTTGATTTCTCTTCCTCGGGTTACTAAGATGTTTCAGTTCGCCCGGTTCGCCCCCGCATTACACGGGTGCCTGGGTTTCGCCCAGGCGGGTTGCCCCATTCGGGAATCCCCGACTAAGCTAGCTAGACAGCTCATCGAGGCTTATCGCAGTCTTGCCGCGCCCTTCATCGCTCGCTGATGCCAAGGCATCCACCCTGTGCCCTTTGTCCCTTGACCTACATCAAGCCAGACACAAAACGTATTCAATTATTAAAGTGCGGACGCATAAATCGCGAAGGGTAATTCTACCTGAAGTTTACTTCGCGTGTCAAACCCAACCACCTTCCCTTCCACCCCTCTTTCCGCGCCATGGCGGAAACGACATGAGATTGTAGCAGACCCCGGAGGGAACGCAAAGCGGTTTCACCTCGTGGCCGTGACAAATCTGCCCATATTCCCGGATTTGAAGGACACCGGTACTATGTCATTGATGGTCAGAACCCCCGGGCGCGCGTTGATGATGGCAGGAATGAGATTCGCAGTCATGGCTACGGTCCCATAGTCTCCGTGCATGCACGGACTGATACGCGCTCGCACCTCCGGAGTGCCCACGATGACAACTTCATCAAACGCCGGCGTCGCTCCAAGGAATGCGCTGAACCTGAGTCGTATCTTCTCCCCACCCCCCACGATGCCGACTGCTTCCTGTTCGCTTCCCTTGACCTGGCCACAAGTGACACAGAAATGCTCCGATCGTACCTCCGTTTCCGCCACTACAGGCTCCGGCCCTGACACACGAACATCCTGTAACTCCCAACCAAGAGCATCGGCAATCAGCGCGACAGACATCTCCAGTCCCACGTGTCCCGAGATTGCACCGGTGGCAATGGCCTGTCTGTACGCATCGACCTCCATCGCGGCGCCTATCTTCTTCTGGAACGGTTGCCGCCGGGGAGAAGCATCCATTCGGCGCGTGACTTCTACTCGCTCGACCTGCGTACACGCCGCCGTCAGCAGCGTGGCACGGAGGTCCATGAGGAATCCGGGGTTGATACCCGTGCCAAGCATCGTCACCTCGTGCTCCTTGCACAGGTCGTCATACCTGGCCGTGATTGCCCTGTCGATGAAAGAAGGATATGCCAGTTCCTCGCAGGTCGAGATTACGTTGACACCGTTCCGCAGCGCGACGTCAGTCTGCGCCAGGAATGCCTTCAGCGTTGAGACCGTCGTATATATCGCGATGTCCGGCTTCTGATCCTCAAAGACTTTCGCCGCATCACCGGTTACCGCTACGCCCGCCGGCGCTCCGGCGCCCGCGAGTTCGCCGAGATCCATGCCTTCAAGACGGGGATCGACATCGATGGCGCCTACGTAGCAGATGCCCTCCCTCTCGGTAAGAATATGCTTTGCTACGCGTAGGCCCATCGGGCCGAGTCCCACGTGTACGGCTCGAATCTCTCTTTCCATTCTCTTGCCTCCGTTGTTCATCGATGGATGTGAATAAGCTTGGATACATGCTGCGGATAACGGCGCAACACAAGAGCGAACAGGATGCCGACGACTACGGCTACCGGGTGAAGTGTCAGTACGATGGCAAGAGACACTGCCGCCAGAATGGCGCGCACGCCTCGTCGCAACGATCCTTCGGACCACCCGATCAGTGCGAGTGCGAGCACATACATGGCGCAGAGCGCCGCCGCCAGACTGTACAGCACATTCCCTACCGCCAGTAGATTCCATTCGGACACAGTCACGAGGAACAACTGCGGATGCAGAAAGTAAATGTACGGGCCGACGTACCCTGCCGAGGCATACTTGACTCCGTTCAACGCGGTCCGCCAGAAATCACCACGCGCCAGCGTTGAGCCGGCATAGGAAGCGAGGGCAACTGGAGGCGTGACGTCCGCCAGTATGCCGAAATAGAAGACGAAGAAATGTGCCGCGAGCAACGCCACCGCGGTCGAATAGCCCGGCACAGGCAGGCCGTAAATGCCGGTCTCCTTGACGACGAGGAAGATGGCAGGCGCTACTACAAGCGACGTGATGATGTAATTCGCGGTAGTTGGCACGCCCATTCCGAGGACAAGGCTGAACAGCATTGCCAGCGGTAAGAGAAGCAGCAGAACTCCCCCCGTAAGTCCCACCATGTCATAGCCGATCGAAGTGATGAGGCCGGTCATGGTCAGAACGGCCTGGATGAGGCCCGCGCTTGCTGCCGCAAGCATGATACTGATACTCGTCTTGCCCGCCGAAACGACCGAGTCGTACGCTGCCGATTTCATCGCACGGCCAGTGGTGCTGCGCGCGAGCGAAGCCACAAGCACAGTCACGACTATCCCCATGACGCCCGACATCAGCAGAATCTGCTCGCTGCGAACGCCTGCGAACCGCGCTACTGCCAGAATCAAAAGCAGCAGGATACTCACGAAGTACTTCTCGTTACGAACGACTGCGCGCGAAAGCAGCGACGTCGCGGTCAGCAATAGTGCAAGGAACACCAGGGTAAACGCGACTTCAAGACTGTGCTCGTCTCCAAGGAAGAGCGTGAACGTCGTAAGAATGACGACGCCCACGTAGAGCGGTTCGAATCCAAGTATGTCGTCTTTGGCCAGCCACGCGGTCCACACCGCAATGCCAAGAGAGGTGATTGCACATATCTGCGGAGGTATACCTTCAAGCAGTGTCGCGGTCACCACAACGACGGGCAGGAACAAATAAGATTTGCGGAGGAAATGGCCTATGGGACGCTCTCGTGGCAATCCCCCGAGGCCCATCCGGCGGGTTTCCAGGTCTACAAATACATAAACGCTGAAGTAATACACGACAGCCGGAATAATGGCCGCGACGATAATCGTCCGGTATGGCAGGCCAAGGAACTCCGCCATGATGAAGGCCGCCGCACCCATTATGGGAGGCATCAGCTGCCCTCCAGTGGAGGCCACAGGTTCGATGGCGCCGGCCGTTTCAGCCGGATATCCGGCCTTCTTCATCAGTGGGATGGTGAATGTCCCTGTCGTCAGGACATTAGCCACCGAGCTGCCGCTCACGGTCCCCATGAGGCCACTCGAGACAACCGCCGCTTTGGCAGGCCCTCCCGGCCTGGAGCCAAACACGGATATCATGAATTCGGTAATGTAGTCGCTAACCCCGATGCGAAGTAAGAATGCGCCGAAGAAGACAAACGCGAAGACATACGTGACCATGACCATAAGTGGAATGCCCAGGATTCCTTCGTCGAACACAAGTTGTTGTGAGATACGCGACCACCGGAAGCCAAGGTCCACTATGCCATACACAAGGAACGCTCCGACCACCGCAGGCAGAACCCAGCCCACCACGCGACGGGTCGCCTCAAGCACGAGAGCAACAAGCAGCAATCCGACGACGATATCCGGTACGAGTATCTGCGCGCTCATGGCGTATCGCCCGTACACGGCAAAGAGATAGAGCGCGGAACCTGCGCCGGCAATGGCGAGCGTCCAGTCGAGAATACCCACGGCGCTCCTGACACCTTTTCGACGCGGCGGGTACAGAATGAACGCCATGAACAACACCATCGAGAGTACGATTGCCATACCCTCTTTGGTCTGGAATGTCTGCCGGAGCACGGGAATCTCGACGCCCAGTTGGGAGAAGAGTGCATAGACCGTGTAGTTGAAATTGAAAACGAAGATTATCTCGTAGAGACCGAAGACCAGGGCGGCTGCGGTCACCAGCCGGGCAGGCCACGAGTGGAGGACCCGTGTCAGATGTGGTTGTGCACCCTCTGGTTTGTCAGCCATACTCGCAATACTTCACGCGATGCTATGGGATATGTCAGCCGGTCGCCAGGGCCATCAACTGGGCCACGAGCGGCATAGTCCGAACACGTATCCGGACCTGTGCGGGGCGCTCGAGGCCTCGCAGAACGATTCTGTCGTTCACACGTATCACCGGATCGCTCAGAGGTAGAAACCAATACGCAAGCCTCTTGCCGAGGTCGAGTCGACCCCGCGTCACATAGCCTCCCTCCTCCCATGAATCATACGAATCGGGGAGGCCTGCACCCGTCGATTCCCACTCCATCGACATCAGACGTATGCCATCCGCGTCGACAGCGTACCCTTCCAGCACACGAGTCATCTCGACGCTGTGGACATACGACACCTCGATAGTGACCTCATAGCCCAGCCATTCGCTTGCCAGCCTGCCGCCGGGTTCGGTCCCTACGTCAACCACGCTCACCGGCATCAGAAGTGCCAGTGCCGCAATGATCAGGAAGACCTTCACCGCTTTCGCTCACTGAACACAATATGCACGCTGCCTCACGGATAGAGAAGAGGCGCTGTTTGACCTGCAATGGTACTATAGTTGTAGTATGTGCGACAGTCAGGCGCACGGCAGTATCGTGCGCGTTTCCATCACGAAAGCGGAAAAGGAGGAAGAGGTGAGAATACGATCACGAGCAACCCTGTGCCTCACCATGGCAATCCTCGGTGTAATCATGCTCTCCAGCGCAATCGGCTGCGCGCCGGGAAGTGCGACCGACGTGACCATCTTCACAGGAGGTACGGGCGGCACGTATTTCCCGTTGGGCTCACGCTATGCTGAGCTTCTCAATGAGTATGGTGACGACATTGATGCGAGCGCCGTCACAAGCGGGGCAAGTGTAACCAATTGCAGAGCCATCGGCTCGGGAGAGTGCCAGGCGGCGCTTGTACAGAACGATGTGGCCTACTATGCGCGACAGGGCACTGACATGTTCGATGCACCGATACCCGAGTTGCGCGGAATAGCATGCTGGTATCCGGAGACGATTCAGTTCGTCGTGACTGCCGAGAGCGACATCATGACCCTCGCTGACATGGAGGGGAAGAACGTTGCAGTTGGAGCGCCGGGCAGCGGCACTGCCGTGGCCTGCGAACAGATACTCAGAGCAGCAGGCGTATGGGACAGCATCACGCGGTTCGACCTCAATTTCGCAGAATCGGCGTCTGCTCTACGGCTTGGCGAAGTTGACGTTGGCTTCCTGGTAGCCGGCTATCCCACTGCCGCTATCGAGGAACTCGCGGTGACAGCGGATGTTCGACTCGTGGAGATTCCCGACGACACACTGGAGACGCTGCTAGACGAAGGATTTGTATTCTATACCCGCCAGACCGTGCCCGCCGGCACATACGGCATGTCCGAGGGAGTCGACACTGTAGCCGTGCAAGCCATGCTGGTTGTAAGGGAAGACATGCCCGACGATGTTGTCTACGATATGACAGCAGTCCTTTTCGACCGGGTGGACGAGTTGCGCACGGTGCACACGAAGGCCAACGACATCACCCTCGAGACCGCGGTCGAAGGCATGAGCATAACGCTTCACCAGGGTGCCGTCGATTACTACCAGGAAGTGGGCCTGACGTGTCCGCCGAGGATTCTCGGCTAGTCATAGGTACGATGGCAGTAATGCTAACCGGGGGGGGCGTTCAGGTGCCCCCCGGTTCTTAGCCAAGGTACATGTTGTCGATAAGTCGCGCGCGGCCGACTTGCGCAGAAATCACGGCCAGCGACGAATCATCGGCAAAGTCGGTTTCCAGGAAGTCGGCAGGCGATACAATTGTCGCGTAATCCAGATGGGCCAGCGGCTCAGCGCCGACTGTTGTCTGCATCCTCTGACGAAGCACCTCTGCCCTCTTCTCGCCGCCCTGATATAGCGCACGCACATCGTTGAGAGCGCGATACAGCACGGTCGCTGCCTCTCGCTCTTCCGTGCCGAGATAGATGTTTCGGCTGCTCATCGCAAGCCCGTCGGGTTCCCTGATGGTAGGAACGACCACGATCTGAAGATTCATGTTGAGGTCGTCCACCATTCGCTTGATCACCGCGACCTGCTGCGCGTCCTTCTGTCCGAAGTAGGCATAGTCCGGTGCAACGATATTGAACAGCTTATTGCATACGGTCGCTACACCCCTGAAATGGCCCGGGCGTCGCGCCCCTTCGAGCGTTGCGGTCACTCGTTCCACTTCCACCCATGTAGAGAATCCGTCCGGGTACATCTCTTCCGGAGGTGGTGCAATTACGACATCTGCTCTCTCGGCTTGAAGACGGGCAAGGTCACCCGAGAAGCTACGCGGGTATTGTGCCAGGTCCTCCGAGGGACCGAATTGCGTCGGATTGACGAAGATGCTCACAACAACGGTATTCGACTCTCTGCGCGCACGGCGAACGAGCTCAAGGTGCCCCTCATGCAGATAGCCCATCGTCGGCACAAGTCCAACCGGATGAGACCAGGCTGCCCTGGCGTCTTTCAGTGCCGAGATGGTCTCAAGAACATCCATGAGAGCCCGTTCCGGAGAGATTCATGCAAGCCGGTTCTTGTCGTCGACGTGAACGACTACAGGTTGAAGCGAGCGGGCCTCTTCGTCATTCATCATCCGGTATGAAACGATGATGACGAGATCCTTCACCACCGCGAGTCGGGCCGCTGCCCCGTTCAGTCCGATAATTCCCGTACCACGTTCGCCTTCTATGACATACGTGCTGAACCGCGCACCATTGTTGATGTTGAATATCTCAACCTTTTCGAACGGATAAAGGTCCGCCGCATCCATCAGCTCAGGATCGATAGTGATACTCCCCTCGTAATCGAGGTTCACCTGAGTGATCGTTGCACGGTGGATCTTGCTCTTGAGCATCGTTCGCATATCAGCGCTCCTTAACATCTCGTGAAGCCGGCACTCCGTTGCTCGACGTTGCCGTCATCACTCCCCTGTGGACTGCTTCAGCCACTACTTCCGCCGCCCCCAGTCCAAGAAGATTCATATCGCAGCGCCGATCGCCGGCTGACAGAAAGAACAGCGTGTCTCCGTCATACATCGAGCCACACGGGTCAATGGTGCGTGCAAGCCCCACCTGTGCCATTTGTGCCAGTCGATGAGTCTGTGTCTTACGCAACCGTGCGTTGGTTGCTACGACACCTATCACCGTATTGGACGTGGGAAATGGCCGGCGCATCCTGCGCTGCCGCAGCATCTCCGCAGTGCTGCAGAAGTGGCCCGACTCCAAATCGCGCGGCCCCGCAATAACCTTCCCTCTGTGTCCTTCTATCACGTCGCCCCATGCATTGACGACGATGATCGCAGCCACAATGACTCCATTGCCGAGGTCCCGGCTTGCGGTGCCTACACCAGCCTTCGTCGCGTGCTCCATTCCGAGGCACTTGCCAACAGTAGCACCGGTGCCTGCCCCCACGGTTCCTTCCTCACACATCGTGTCAACAGCTCTACAGCACGCTTCATACGCGTTGGCCGGCGTAGGCCGTACGTGTGCACTACCGATGGAGAGATCGTAAATGATGGCGGCTGGCACAATCGGGACTACGCCACCGACGGTCTCGTACCCGACACCACGTTCCTCCAGGTAACGCATCACTCCGGCAGTCGCGTCCAATCCATACGCACTGCCGCCGGAAAGCAGTATTGCATGCACCAGGTTGATGGAATAACCAGGTCGAAGGAGCTCTATCTCACGCCCGCCGGGGGAAGCCCCACTCACGTGAACGCCGGGCACAGCCCCCGCTTCACACAGCACAACTGTGCAGCCTGTGGCCGCCGTGGAGTCAGTATAGTGCCCCACGTTCAGTCCCGGTATGTCCGTAATCGAACCACCCATATCGAACGCAATCAATAAAGAGGCCCTCGCGGTACAGACTACCAGGAGGGCCCTTTCACATCCCTATTCACCGTCTCGGTCGAAAAACCGATCCAAGCGGGCTCTTACTCGATGCCTGTCAGCGATTCTGCTCACCGCCATATCACGGTCGGTGGCCGGGCAAATCCTATCATCCAAACCTACGCGGGTCAACACGCGCACGATCGTCGCGGGTAGCTCAGCCCCCGGAGGTGCACAGCTCCGCCTCGACCTCAGGAAGCACCCGACGCAAGGCAGAAAACAAGTCTTCGCCGACGGTGCGGTCAGGCAGGGGACTGACTGATATCTTACCCTGTTCGACCGCCCACAGGTCGGTGCCCTCAGGAGCGGAGTTCATACCCTCGTGGCGAGTGATGAGAAAGAACTCACCGCTCTCGTCACTGTCCCTTTCGATGCGGTCACAGTAGTTGACACCGCTTATGCGGGTGAGCGCGATTCCGGACAAGCGTTCACGTGGAAGGTTGGGAACGTTCATGTTAAGAAGCATCTGGCCGGGAAGCTCTCCGCTTCCCACCCGCTTGGACAAGAGCGCAGCCGCTCGCGCAGCGACCGAGAAGTCCAGGTCGAAGTACGCGTACATCGATACGGCGATGGACGGAATATTATGCAGATAGCCCTGCATCGCCGCTCCCACGGTACCCGATACGTAGACATCGTTTCCGAGGTTGGACCCACGATTAATCCCGCTGACAACGAGGTCGAACTCACCTGGAAACATGCAGTTGATAGCGATAATCGCGCTATCAGCAGGCGTTCCTGAGATGGAGAACGCCTGGGCCCCGGGCACCTTCGAGATCACTTCCTGAACACGAATCGGTTTCCGGAGCGAGATGGCAGTCCCTGCGCCGCTTCTCTCTTCGCCCGGAGCCGCAACTACCAGGTCACCCACCTTCACAAGTTCTCCTGCAAGTGCCCACAATCCGGATGCGCCGATGCCATCATCGTTGGTTAGAAGAATCTTCATAGCAATCTGAAGCGCAGGGACGGATCAGGATGACGGGTCAGGCTCGACGAGTTCGCCATTGCGGGTCAAGTCAAAGTTGTATCCAAAGAAATTGGGCTTGATCACCACAGAGAATTGCTCATCGCCGATCCAGAACGGCTGCTGACGATAATTGAACAGTGTAATCGACATCGCCTTGGCGGCGAACATCGAAACCACCTTATCGTCAACTTTGATCTCTCCTACAGCGAGCCACGGCTTGCGCCGCACTTCCACCTTGTGAGTGGTGCCACCGACCGTGACGGTCCAGTATTTCCGTTTTGCCACCTTGCGCGTGCTCCTTTCGCAGCATATTGTGCTGGCGGCGGGAGAGGGTGTCAAGAAACGAGAGCGAACCTGATGGTCCTCCTCGTCTTACCAAGGCGGCCGTTGACGAATGCCAACAGCGCAGTACGGACTAGAGTGAGGCGGTCGTCCGTTTGACACATTTCGCGGCAAGCTGGTAAACTCCGCTCGCTTTGAAATCCGGCCCCGTGGTGTAGCGGTCTAACATGCCACCCTGTCACGGTGGAGATCAGGGGTTCGAATCCCCTCGGGGTCGCCAGGTCAGTTTCTTTGCTGGAGGTCCCACTTCACATACCCGCATCGCTCTATATCATCACGCCCGTGCTGCAAATGGTAGAATCCACGTAACCGGCCTGACGGCGTGACTGATGCCATATCATTCCTTCTACTACAGCGATGATGGTGAACTCACCGACGAGCTTTCGGTCGCGGAACTCAAGGAGGCGCTGAAGAGCGGCAAGGGTCTCCTGTGGGTTGATGTCTACGAAACAACACCCGAGGATGGAGATCTCCTCACAGACGTATTCCATTTCCATCGCCTCGCGATCGAAGACTGCGTTGAGGAGCGGGTACATCCACCAAAGATCGATGACTACGAGAGCCACATCTTCGCCATCTTTCACGGCATCAATCATTCAACCGAATCGGCAATAGTCGACACGGCGGAACTTGCCCTTTTCCTCGGCTCCAACTACGTTGTCAGCAACCACAACTTCCACCTCTACAGCGTGGACGAAGTCCGGCAACAGGTGCAGACGAGCAGCCGACCGATGCGCCACGGCTCGGACTTCCTTGCCTATTCCCTGGTTGACGCGCTTGTAGACAACGTTCTGCCGAGCATAGACCTGCTCACCGATATTTCGGCTCAGGTCGAAGAGGATGCCCTCGGTCTCCCCAGACAAGCCACGCTGGAGGCCATCTTGCGCATAAAACGCTCGGTTCGCAGGATTCATCGCACCATGGTTCCACAGAGGGAGCTGTTGAACCGCCTCAGCCGGGGTGAGTACGCAGTCATTAATGAAAAGTCGCTCTTCTACTTCAGAGACATCTACGACCACCTCGTGCTCATCGAGGATCTCACCATGAGCATCAGAGATGGTGTG
Source organism: uncultured Dehalococcoidales bacterium (assembly GCA_964552485.1). Taxonomy (GTDB): domain Bacteria; phylum Chloroflexota; class Dehalococcoidia; order GIF9; family AB-539-J10; genus SKVJ01. The sequence goes on from CAZKHH010000022.1 coordinate 11,264, forward strand.
GACAACGCCCTCTCCACGTATCTCTCTTCCGTGGGCAACCGCCAGAATGAGACGATGAAGGTGCTCGCAGTAGTGGGCGCCATCTTCCTTCCTCTCACTCTACTCGCGGGCATCTACGGCATGAATTTCGATTACATGCCGGAACTCAACTGGAGATACGCATACTTCGTGGTCCTGGGAGTAATGCTTTGTGCAATTGCCGGAGCGCTCTTCGTCTTCTGGCGTCGTGGATGGATCAGACCTCCACGTGCGAGCACAGATATCGCACGCACGTTCACTGTCGAGCGTGAGCGCCTCCGCGGACACCGTCAGCCGACCTTCAGGCGAGGTGCTTCCGGGTTGAAAGTTGAGCCCTCGTCTAATCCGGGGCTTGACGACGATTCGAAGCGCACCTAGACTTCGACAATGCTGTACACGCCGCTACAAGGAATAAGTGCAGTGTCAGCCTGGCAGTGGTTCAGCACCAATAGCACATGGATACTGATGGGAGCGGCAGCAGCCCTCGCAATACTCATATACGGTCGACCAAGACTCCAGGATCGACTCAAATCAGTCAAGACGAGAGCCAGACGGGAGACGCTTCAGAAGGCATGTGACACCATCATTGCGGCTCTCGACATCGTAGTAATCGCGATTATCGCCACCGCCGCCGTCGCAATAACGCTGGAGAGGGAAGGCCCACAGGGCATAATTACGCCGGAATCGATTGCGACCTGGTTTGTGGAGCATGGACTGCTCGTCCTTGCTATAGCCGCTATCGCATATCTGCTGTACCGCCTCGCCACTACGGTTACGCCCGGCCTGGTCCAGAGCTCAATAGCATCTCGCGGTCGAGGAAGGAAGGCTCGTGAAGACCTTGCCCGCCGTGCACAGACTTTGAGCGGCGCTCTCACTACCGTGTTCGCCGTGGTGATTGCGATTGCAGCGGGCTTCATGATCCTAACGGAGATAGGTGTAAACGTGACGCCACTGCTTGCTACTGCCGGCGTCGCTGGAATCGCTATCGGCCTCGGGGCACAAAGCCTCATCAAGGACATGATCGGCGGATTGTTCATCCTGATGGAGGATCAGTACAACAAAGGCGATGTGGTGAAAGTGGCAGGGATCGCTGGTCTGGTCGAAGATGTCACCCTCAAGCGCACTGTGCTGCGTGACCTCGACGGAATCGTCCACAGCATTCCAAACGGTGAGATAACGACCGCGAGCAACTACACGAAAGAATACTCGCGATTGCACCTCGATGTACCGGTGGCATATGGAGAGGACCTGGACCACTGTATAGCAGTGATTAACAAGGTCGGCGAGGATATGGCCAAAGACCCGATGTGGGGCCCGAAGATACGAAGTGCGCCGCAGAGCCTTGGTGTCAACAATTTCGGCGAATCAGGAATAGACATAAAGGTGCTGGGCGATACAAAACCGATGATGCAGTGGGAAGTCACACGGGAATACCGCCGTCGCCTCAAGCGCGCCTTCGACCGCGAGGGAATCGAAATACCGTGGCCACACGTGAAGCTCTACCACGGTGATCATAAAGGACAGAAGATACTCTGTCCGAACTGCCAGCATTCAAACCCCGGCGCCAGCCTTTTCTGCTCTCAGTGTGGTGCAGCACTCACACACACGGAGGCGATACCCGTGGACGAGAATAGCCAGGCTGCCAGCAGCGACTCCACAACGGAGCAGTAGCGCCTACTCGTCTGTTTCTCCCGGCACAGTGCGGTCAGGATCGATAACGCTGACAAGACAATGACCCGCCCGTGCGCGTGGTTGAGAATCCTCGGCAAACACCTGCAGCCGACCGGAGGGGTCGAGCGAGAAGAGCAAGACCGTTGCATCGCCGTAGTACGCCTTGAACGCCCCGTGGTCGAATTCCTCCGTCAGACAAGTTACTTTGACTGTGCCTCCACGCTCAAAGAGCCACGCCATAGCGGAGAACGTCCATCTGGAGCCGAACAGAATGCGGCCCGACAACTTGGAAGACACTCCTGCCCGCGTCCGTCCATCCGTATCAGGCGCAAGCTGATACACGTTACCACTGCCGAAGAACCCCGAGAAGTGTTGTACCGCAAGAGTATTGAACTCGTCGACCGGACTCATCGCGAAGAGTCGGCCGATCCCTCCCAGGTCCAGCTCGTCCAGCGTGTAGTGAGAGACTACACTTGAATACACCGCCTTCAATCCCGAAAGCCGGGCAGCTGACAGGTGGGACCAGTTGGAGTCGACAAGCACGACCTTGATGCCTTGCGACTGCAAGACAAGGGCGATTTCACGTATCCATGGGTCCGCTCCGACGATGAGAATGCCCTGCGGTCGCTGCTCAGCAAGACCCAGCCGTCTGGCAACCGGTGCCGTTGTGAATCCGTAGACAACCACTGTCCCGACGATAGCAATCAGTATGATCGACTCCATCAGCCTGGCGTCCGCGTAGCCCAGCGCATCAAGGCGCAGCGCAAAAACCGAGGCGATAGAAGCTGCAACAATACCCCTGGGAGCCAGCCACGACATGAATACCTTCTCGTGAAGCGTCGCGCCGGATCCCGCAGTCGCGAGGAACACGGACAACGGGCGTACGAGCAATATGAGTATTGCGAGGAAGACGAGTCCTTCCGGAAGCAGCGATACCAGTAACGCTACGTCAATTCGTGCGGCAAGGACGATGAACAGGGTCGAAATGAGCAGTATACGCAGCTTCTCTTTGAATTCGGCAATGTGACCAATATTCACAAATCTTTGATTCGCAAGCACGATCCCCATCACTGTTACGGCAAGTAGACCCGAGTCCGGTTGAACGGCGTTTGAAGCAGAAAAGACAGCGACCGCCAAGGCCAACGCCACGGGACTGTGCAGGAAATCAGGCAGCCAGTATTTCTTCAGAGCCACTACAATAACCGCAGCCCCGAGAGCACCCAGGAGACCGCCAAAGAGCACAGTTCGAGCCAGCGCCACAGCGACTACGATGCCAGCGGACCCCAGGCCGCCCGCAGAGATGCCTTCATAGACAAGGACCGCCAGTACGGCTCCTATCGGATCGTTCATTATCCCTTCCCACCGGAGCACCGCGCCCGACTGGCCGGAAGGTCTCAGGTGGAGCAGCAATGGCACGATTACAGTGGGACCGGTGACCACCAGAATCGCTCCTGCGAGGATCGCTACCTGAAGGCCAATACCCAGAACGAGGACCGCGGCCGCAGTGACAAGTATCCAGGTTGTCAGTAATCCGATTGTGAGCAGCCGACGCACTACGTTTGCTGCGGGCCCGAGATCTGCAAGGCGCAGCGAGAGGCTGCCTTCGAACAGGATGACAGCGACAAAAACTGACACAAGAGGCACGAGCGCGTCACCGAGCAGGACGTCAGGGTTGAGTATCCCAAGAACAGGGCCAGCCACGAAACCGGCCACAAGAAGTACAAAGACCGAAGGCAGGCGAAGAACCCACGCGAACCATTCCGCGCCCATGCCAAGCATCAGTATGATAGCCAGCCCGACTACCAGATCCATCCTGCTATCTCCTTCCTCATGCTCACGCCTCCAGGGTCCCGCTGCCCGTTCAGGGTACACGCATGCAGTAGCTCAACGTCAAATCAAACGCGCGGTCTTGTGAAGCAGCCCTCGCTTGAATGCTACTATTACCGGAACGTCAAGGCGCAGGAGGAGAAGAGATGGGAATGCTGCTGCTGCCATTCTTCACACCCAAGATATCGCATATTTCATACATGCTTGCGGGAAGTGAGACGTGCGCGGTAATCGACCCACGCAGGGACATCCAGATCTATCTGGATGAGGCTCACTCCCGTGGATTGATCATAACGCACATCTTTCAGACGCATCTTCACGCAGACTTCATGTCCGGACACATGGATCTGGCAGAGAAGACGGGGGCCACCATCTACGCACCCAGACTTGGCAACTGTTCGTTCGATCACATAGCGGTCAGTGAAGGCGATGAGGTGGTGCTGGAGGATATGGTGCTACAGGTGCTGGAGACGCCGGGACATACGCCCGAGCATGTTTCGTACGTCGTCATCGACACCTCCCGCGGGGAGGACCCTGTTGGTGTCTTCTGCGGAGATACCCTGTTCGTCGGAGACGTCGGTCGTCCCGATCTGTTTCCCGGACGTGCCGACGAACTGGGCCATAAGCTGCACGCAAGCCTGCACGAGAAACTGCTCAAGCTCCCGGATTTCTGCGAAATGTATCCACTGCATGCGGCGGGTTCGCTCTGCGGCAAAGCGCTCGCATCCAAACGCAGCAGCACCATAGGTTACGAGGGGCGTTTCAACGGCTCATTGCAGATACAGGACCCCGCAGAGTTCGTGTCTGCGATTGCGACGGACATGCCTCCGGCGCCCGATCATTTCAGCCGCTGTACCGTCGTCAATACACGCGGACCCGCTCTTGTGGATTCGCTGCCGTCTCCCCGGGCCATGCTGCCCCACGAATTCTACGAGGCTGCCCGTCATGAGAAGGCAGTCATACTCGACGCGCGCCCTTATGAGTCGTTCGGAGCGCAACATATCGCCGACGCCTACAGCATCGACATGGAAGCCAACTTCCCCATCCTGGCCGGGTGGGTCTTACCGCCGGAAAAGGACATACTGCTTGTGACGAACTCATTCGAAGAGACGCAGCACGCCGTCGAATGGTTGCGCCGCGTCGGACTTGATCAGACGGTCGGATACCTTGACGGAGGCATGCCGGCATGGTCCCTTGCAGGCCTCCCCACACGCCATGTCCAGCAGCTTTCGGCCGTCGAGTTCCACGATATGTTGACAACAGACAAGGACATTCCAGTTGTCGATGTGCGTTCGGCGACTGAATTCAAGTCCGCTCATATTGCCCGTGCCATCAACATACCTGTGGCCGACCTGCGGACGCGGCATGTGGAACTCGATCCGACCAGTCCGCTTATCGTGGTCTGCCCGGGAGGAAACCGCGCCACGATGGGCATCAGCCTGCTGTTGCAGCGCGGCTTTAAGCACCTGATGAATGTTGCGGGCGGCTTGACGGGCTATACGGCCGCAGGATTCTCGCACGATATCTAGCCATGCCGTCTTGAGGAGGTTTTTCAACACATGGACTGGCTCATGATGGACCGGTGGTCGCCTTACATCTGTGGAGCGGGGATAGGCGTCCTGAGTTGGCTGACGTTTCTTCTATCCGATACCGCACTCGGCACATCAACAAGCTTTGCACGGACTGCGGGCATGCTTGAGCGTCTCGTGCGAGGACGCCGGGTATTGGAACGCCCGTTCTTCCAGCAGATTGTCCCGAAGGTCGACTGGCAATGGATGCTGGTCCTGGGAATCGTGATCGGTTCGTTTCTCTCAGCCCTCGTTTCGGGACAACTGAGCATAGTCTGGGTGCCAGAACCGTGGGCAACCACGTTCGGCAGCACCACAATCCCGCGTGTGCTGGTAGCGTTCGCTGGAGGCGCCCTACTCGGAATCGGCGCGCGTTGGGGCGGTGGCTGTACGAGCGGCCACGGCATCAGCGGCACCATGCAGCTCGCGGTAAGCAGCTGGGTAGCCGCACTCTGCTTCTTCGTGGGTGGTATCGCAACTGCGACATTCCTTTACGCAGGGATTGGAGGCTAGGCCGTGATCAACAGAATTCGTGCGAACCAGAAGGCACAACTGCTGCTCGGTCTTGTTTTCGGCATCATCTTTGGCGTGTTCCTTCAGAAGGCTGGCGTAACACGGTACGAAGTCATCACAGGACAACTGCTTCTCACCGATTTCACAGTCCTGAAAGTGATGATGTCAGCGGTTGTCGTGGGGATGATTGGCGTGCATGTCATGCACCGGCGGGGCATCGTGAACCTGCACATACGTGGCGGGTCGTTCGGGGGAACTGTAATCGGCGCACTGATATTCGGGGCTGGATTCGGACTCCTGGGTTATTGTCCGGGAACGGCAGCCGGGGCCGTTGGTCATGGTGCGATGGATGCCCTCATCGGTGGAGTAGGAGGGCTCTTGTTCGGCTCATGGCTCTTCGCTGTGCGGAGTCCGCGACTGCAAGGGGTTCTCTCCGCAGGACCCTTCCGCTATGAGCGCTTGCAGGATGTCCTCCACCTGAACACGTGGGCGACGGTGACAATCACCGTGGCACTGATTGTTGCCATGCTCGCAGGACTGGAGTGGCTCGGCCTGTAGAAACGGCGGTTCGCATGATACAGTGAGGGAAGAGCAAACATGAACTGGGAGCAGATTCTATCCGCTGTTTCGGTCGGCGTGGGCATAGCCGGCGTTGTTGTCATAGTTTGGGGGGTAATCCTCGGGATCGGCAAGTGGGCCCAGATCGAGATCCAGTTTCTGCGACATCGTCATGCCTCGAGACAGAAGCTGCTGTTGCGGCAGCAACTTGGCTCATCGCTCCTGCTGGGGCTCGAGTTCCTTATCGCAGCCGATGTGATACGGACTGTCGTTCAGCCGAGCCTCGAGGAAGTCGCGGTGCTCGGAGGAATAGTCGCAATCCGTACCGTTATCAGCTACTTCCTCCATCGTGAGATGGCTGATGACTGGGGCATACTCCACGAAACCGAACAGGACTGACGCAATCAGCGTTCTCCCTATCCCTGTTGTTCTTCTTTCTGGAATCGGTCCCTGGACTCGTCCAACAGCTTCTCGAGAACGTCATCATGCCCGAACAACACAAGAACGTCTCCTACCTCCACCTTCTCGTTCCCCGACGGTGAGACGATAATATCGTCTCCTCGTTGTATCAGCAGCACCGCGACCTCTCCTTTGGATGGACCAAATCCAATCTCCGAAAGAGTGTGGCCCACAACATACTGAGGCGACCTGAAACGGGAGACGCCATATTCGGGCGTGAGCGGCAGATACTCCTGGACATTCCTCAGCCTTACGCTGTGGGCGACAGTCGTGCCCATCTCGTGCTCAGGGTAGACAACCCTGTTCGCCCCGATGCGTTCAAGGATACTGCCATGTAGATTGTGGTCAGCCCTCGAGATGATGTACTTCACGCCCAGCATGCGCAACAGCAGCGTGCACAAGACGCTGCTCTCGATGTCGGTACCCATGGCCACAACAGCAATCTCGAAGTTCTCGAGCCCCAGCTCTCTCAGTACTCCTTCATTCGTCGCGTCAGCCTGCACCGCCTGCGTCACATACTGGCTTATGTCCTGAACGCGAGCCTCGTCATTGTCGATCGCAAGCACGTCCTGTCCTGACTCATGCAGGGCCCGGGAGACACTGGAGCCAAATCTGCCCAATCCGATAACGGCAACCTGTTTGGCCACGTTGATTCCTCCTCTAGCCGATCCTTATTGGTTCCACGGGGAAATGATACGCTCGCGCTTTCCTGCTCTGTACAAGTGCCAGCGCCACATACAAGGGACCGAGCCGACCGACAAACATCGTTGCGGATATGATGAGACGTCCGGCCACCGACAGGGACGGGGTGACGCCGGTCGAGAGACCGACGGTCCCGAAAGCAGAGACGCTTTCGAATACCATGTCGATTGCAGGGGCGTCCTCTATCGCTGTGAGAATGACCGCCACCGCGCCGACGAAAACGATGGCAAGCATCACAACGGAGAGCGCGCGGTACACGGTATGCGCCTCAAACTCGGCTCCGTAGGCGGTGGGCCGTTCCCTCCCACGGAGCGTGCTCACCGAAGCAGCGACCAGTAGGCTGAACGTGTTCACTTTGATGCCTCCCGCTGTCGAGCCGGTTGCCCCTCCGACGAACATCAGGAACAGAGTAAACAACAGCGCATGGTCACGCATTGCTGCAATCTCGATAGTGGTGAAGCCGGCTGTCCGTGGCGTGGCCGCCTGAAAGAGCGCGCAGCCTATCTTATCAGGCAAGTCCAGCAGACCAAGGGTGGCCGGGTTGCCTGCCTCAGATACAAGCACCACGGCAAATCCAACTCCAAGGAGAGAAGCACTGGATATGAGCACGAATTTCGTATCGACCGCCAGGTACCGGAACTTCCTCCGCGTCGCAACATCCGCAAGCACAACGTAGCTGAGGCCTCCGAAGACAAGGAGGAGACCGGTGACGAGCACCACGACTGCATCGTCCGTGAACTCTGTCATGCTTCGAAATCCACCGAAGAGGTCGAATCCAGCGTTATTGAACGCTGAAACGGAGTGAAACAGTGCCTCCCACGCTCCTCCTTCTTCATGGAAGCGGAACAGCAGCACAACCGCTCCCGCCACCTCGAACACGAGAGTAAACACAGCCACGCGCCGGATTAGAGTCACGATTCCAGCCGACGTGGACAGCCCCATCGTTTGTCCGGCAAGCAGGCGCTCCTTGAGGCCGACACGCCTCCTGAAGGCGAGCAATAGAAGGGTGGCGCTGGTCATAAATCCGAATCCGCCTATCTGAATCAGCACCAGTATCACTGCCTGCCCGAAGAACGACCAATGGGTTCCCGTATCGACGACCACCAGCCCGGTAACGCAGACAGCCGATGCGGAAGTGAACAAAGAGTCTACGAAGCCGGTGTACTCGCCACTGGCAGAGGCAACCGGCAATCGGAGCACTAGTGCTCCACCGACTATGAGCGCCATGAACAGGTATATGAGGGTAAGTGGGGAAAGAGCGAACCTGCGCCCGGTGCGCACCTGGCTTAGAGTCATTCGCCATGGACGGGAAGGAAGAAGCAAACTGCGCCCCCGTGCTCTCAATCCGTCCCGCGCCTGTGCCACGTCGATTTCACCGTATCCAATTAGTATCATCGCGCTGTCCGCGCGTCAATGCAGGCAGCAAGAGCCTTGCAGACGCCATTATGCGACTGGAGAAACTATGTACTGCTTGCTATAGTAGGCGCGTGGCTCAGGCATGGCACTCGCTGAGCGTGTCGAAGGCTCTGAAATCCCTTGACACGACGGCGGCGGGACTGAAGGGGGGAGAGGCGGCGAAACGCCTTGAGCAGCACGGGCCCAATCGTCTCGAGCAGAAGAAGAAGGCTTCCCCCGTTGTTGTCTTCCTCAGGCAATTCCTCAGTCCTCTCATCTACGTTCTGCTTGCGGCGGCGACAGTTTCGCTCGCAACCGGGCACTATATTGATGCCGCCGTAGTATTCGGCGTTCTCCTTTTGAACGCGATCATAGGCTTCATCCAGGAGCAACAGGCACAGCAGGCAATGGAAGCGCTGATGCAAATGTCAGCGCCCAGGGCACAGGTAAGACGCAACGACACGCTCGAGAGCATCCCGGCCGAGTCCGTTGTGCCCGGGGACATCATCCTTCTGGAGAGCGGCAACCTGGTACCCGCAGACGCACGCCTGATCGAAGAGGCCAACCTCAAAGTCAATGAATCGTCACTTACCGGCGAGTCCGTGGCAGCGGACAAGGAAGTTGAGCCAGTCGGCGAAGAGACTCCGTTGGCGGAGCGCGAGAACATGGTGTATTCCGGCACCGTCGTGACGCATGGCCGCGCCACCGCAGTGGTCACGGAGACAGGCATGAATACCGAGATGGGCAGAATCGCCACCGGCATTCAGGAAGTCAAAGAAGAGAAGACCCCCGTCCAGGAGAGCATTGCAAGCTTGAGCCGCTACCTGGTTATCGTAGTCCTCGGTATTATCGCCATTCTTGTCGTCGTCGGCCTTCAGAGGGGACTCGACAGCATCGAAATCTTCATGCTGGCCATCGCAGCCGCTGTCTCTGCGATTCCGGAAGGGTTGCCTGCGGTCGTCACCGTAGTCCTGGCTATCGGCATGCGTTACATGGCGAAGCGCAACGCGATAGTCCGGCGCCTGGTCGCCGTTGAGACTCTCGGCTCAGCGACAGTCATCTGTTCCGACAAAACGGGGACTCTCACGATGAACGAGATGACGGTGCGCCGCATCTACGTTGACGGGAAGCACATCGAAGTGACAGGAGAAGGCTACGAGCCTGCCGGGGACTTCAGGCACGACGGCAATGCATTCGCTCCCCGCGGCGACACATCCCTTGGACTTCTGCTCCGAACGGGTGCCCTCTGTAATGAGTCCGCGTTGGTACGAAGAGACAACGACTACGAAATCGTCGGCGACCCTACCGAAGGCGCTCTTGTGGTTTCGGCAGCCAAGGCAGGAATGGACAAGGAGGAGTTGCAGCGCGATCTGCAACGTGTTGGCGAGATTCCCTTCGAGAGCGAGCAACAGTTCATGGCGGTTGGATACAGAGAAGACGGCGGCGTGCGCGTCTATGTGAAGGGTTCCACGGAGAGAGTGCTCTCAATGAGCGCCAGCATTCTCGTTAACGGTGAGCAGCGAGACCTTACCGACCGGGCATCCGGCGAAATAATGGATGCCACCGAGGCGCTGGCACGCGACGCCATGCGGACTATTGCACTCGCCTATGTCGACCTGGAGCAGGAACCACGCAAGTTGAAGCGCGAGCAATTTGAGGGAAGACTAACCTTCCTCGGTATCGCAGGAATGGCCGACCCACCACGCCAGGAAGTCAAACGAGCCATCGCACAATGCAAAGAGGCAGGCATCCGCGTGGTCATGATTACCGGAGATCACAAGACAACTGCCGTGGCCATCGCTGGCGAACTCAACCTCCCTGAGGGACGCGCTGTTAATGGCCCTGAGTTGAAGAAGTTCTCGGATGAAGAATTGGCCAAAGAGATTGAGAACATCACCGTATTCGCACGTATCGAGCCGCTCGACAAGCTGCGAATCGTAAATGCTCTCAAATCCAGGAACCACACGGTGGCTATGACCGGCGACGGGGTGAACGATGCTCCCGCCTTGAAGTCGTCTAATATAGGCGTGGCAATGGGGCAGACCGGCACGGATGTGGCGAAACAGGCATCGGACATGGTGCTTGCCGATGACAATTTCGCAACTGTGGTGGCAGCCGTAGAGGAAGGCAGGGCCATCTTCTCCCGACTGCGGAATGTCATTCTGTTTCTCCTCAGCACCAACATCGGCGAACTGACAGCACTGATACTGGCGGTTGCGCTTGTCGGAAAAGCGCCTCTGCTTGCCTTGCAGATTATCTGGATCAACCTCGTAACGGACACTGCAGCCGCCATCCCGCTGGGACTTGAGCCTAAGGCCGGAGATGAACTCAAGCAGCCTCCGCGTGACCCACGGGTAGGTCTGCTTTTCCCGGGTCTAATCCTGCGTATCGCTTTCCTGGCGGGCATGATGGGCACGGGAGTCTACCTGGTATTCGATTGGGCGAACACACGGATGCCCGTGGAAGAGGCACGCACCATGGCATTCTGTACCATGGTGGCGTTCGAGTGGTTCCGTGCATTCAACGCCCGCTCGGACGAGCACACCATATTCGAATTGGGTGTCTTTCGTAACAGGTATCTACTGGCTGCCATCGCAGTCGCCGTCTGCTTGCAACTGGCGGTCATCTACCTGCCGTTCATGCAGATACCGTTCCAGACAGTGCCCATGAGCATCGAGCAGTGGGGAATCGCACTGGGAGCGGGCGGTTCGCTTTTCCTTATAGAAGAGGTCCGCAAGTTGATAGCTCCTCGCCTGTTCTCCTTCGGCAAGTGGGCGCCACTCAATTGGCGGCGTTCGGCATAGGTGCGAAGCGCAGGCATCCACACGGTGATGTATGGCTGAAAACTGGCACGCGAAGTCCGTCGACGAGGTGCTCTCCGCACTCAAGTCATCACGTGATGGTCTATCAAAGAAAGCAGCCCGGGCGCGCTTATCCGAGCACGGACCGAACCGCCTCGTCACATCGGAGAAGACGCCCGGCTATGTGCTCTTCTTCCGTCAGTTTCTGAGTCCCCTTATCTACGTTCTCCTCGTTGCAGCAGGCGTATCCGCGCTCAGCGGTCACTATCTTGACGCTGCGGTTATCCTTGGCGTGCTCTTACTGAATGCCATCATCGGTTATGTGCAGGAGTCCCAGGCCCAGAAAGCGATGGAGGCACTCATGCGGATGGCCGCGCCTCGGGCACAAGTGAAGAGGGACGGCGAGCTCGTGTCTATCCAGGCCGAGTCGGTCGTACCTGGAGACGTTGTCTACCTGGAGAGCGGCAACAGGGTACCTGCCGATGCCAGAATCATCGACGAGGCCAGTCTTAAGGTAAACGAATCGTCTCTCACTGGCGAATCTGTGGCGGTCGACAAAGACGTTGACGTCGTGCAGGCCGACGCGTCGCTTGCAGAGCAAGCGGACATGGTGCACATGGGAACAGTGGTGACGTACGGGCATGCATGGGCTGTGGTCGTCCACACCGGAATGGAATCCCAGATGGGCCAGATCGCCAGTACCCTGGATAAGGAAAAGGCAGAATCCACGCCGATCCAACGGAGCATCGGCAGCCTCAGCAAATACATCGTGGTGGTCGTCCTTGCCACTCTTGCTCTCCTCGTAGTGTTCGGTCTCATCCGTGGTCTGCCATTACTCGAAATCGTTCTTCTCGCTGCGGCGGCCTCCGTCGCCGCGATACCGGAAGGTCTGCCCGCCGCCATGACCGTCCTCCTCGCCATAGGCATGCGCATTATGGCGCGGGAGAACGCCATCATACGCCGGCTTGTGGCAGTCGAGACACTCGGCTCCGCAACCGTCATCTGCTCCGACAAGACCGGCACGCTTACAGCAAACGAGATGACAGTGCGCAAACTCTACGTGAACGGCCAAATGGTGGAGGTAACCGGCGAAGGGTATGAAGTGAGAGGCGGCGAGTTTCTCCAGGACGGCAAGTCTCTCTCCGTGGACGCTGTGCCAGGACTCGGCTTGCTTCTCCATACCGGTGTGCTCTGCAACGAGGCCTCGCTCAATGAGAAAGAAGGGGGTTCGTCCGTCATGGGAGACCCAACGGAAATCTCCCTGCTTGTCGTGGGCGCCAAGGCCGGCCTGGACAAGGACAAGTTGAGCGAACGATTTCAACGGGCAGGAGAGATACCGTTCGAGAGCGAACAACAGCATATGGCGGTTGCCTATCAGAACAATGGCGGAATCCGCGTATACGTGAAGGGCAGCGTTGAGAAAGTGCTCTCGATGAGCGGAGACTACCTGGACGGCGCAGAGAAGCGAGCACTCAGCGACCAGGTGAAAGAAGAGATTAACGCGGCCACGGACTCGCTTGCCGGAAACGCCATGAGGGTGCTTGCATTCGCCTATGCGGACCTTCCTCCGCTGGAACAGAGACTCAAGTACGAAGACATAAACGGTGCGTTGAGCTTCATCGGACTTGCGGGTATGGCCGACCCCCCGCGGGAAGAAGTCAAGCAGGCCATCAGACAGTGCAGGGACGCCGGCATAAGGGTCTTGATGGCAACCGGGGACCACAAGGCGACCGCACGTGCAATCGCTGCCGAGCTTGATCTTCCTCCGGGACGCGCGATTGAGGGGCGAGA
>CAZKHH010000023.1:0-23029 GCA_964552485.1 uncultured Dehalococcoidales bacterium
GCTCCACATGATGCGCGAGGAAGACGAAGAGGCAATCTGCACATAAGCTTGCCTCCGTGTTGCGTCAATAGAAAGGGTTACCGAAGGGTCTATTGAAAAGCTACGCCAAACACGCTACCATAGCGCCCAACTAAACGGGGTTCAGGCCCCAAACTCTGCATAAGTTGTACAACCTCAGATTTGCAACAGACTGCATCCAGGTACCAACTCGCACCGCAATCCCACCAGCGGAGAAGAGTCACAATTGCACATCCCTTGTGAGGAGGTTTCACCACCATGAACGTTGATGGCTTGAAGAAGATCGTGGGCGACGAATGGGTCGTTACACAGCGCGACCAGATTACGGGCTACCTGGCGGATGAGACATACCTCGGCGTGTTACCGAAGCCCGCGGAGAATGTCGTAGTCGTGAAGCCCGCCAATGCCGAAGAGATATCGGCCGTACTCAAGCTGGCCAATCAGGACGGTACGCCTGTTTACCCCAGAGGCGGCGGCACCGGACTCGTTGGAGCCGCGGTGCCAACTCGCGACGGCATTGTCCTGTCTCTTGAGCGACTCGATAAGATCCTCGAGGTCGACAAAGACAACATGATGGTCGTCAGCGAGGGAGGCGTAACGCTCGAGCACCTGTTGAAAGAGGTCGAGGACAACGACCTGCTTTTCCCTCCCCATCCCGGCGATGAGGGAGCGCAGGTTGGCGGCATGATTGCCTGCAACGCGGGAGGTACGCGCGCAGTCAAGTACGGCGTCGTACGGAATTACGTGAAGGGCATGGAAGTTGTCCTTCCGACAGGCGAGATAGTCCAGATGGGCGGCAAGCTGCTCAAGAACAACACTGGCCTCGACCTGATGCACCTCATTATCGACAGCGAGGGCATCCTCGGCATTATCACCAAGGCAACGCTGCGCCTGTACCCCAAGTTCGGCGCCACCGCAACACTGGTCGTCTCCTTTGACGACCGCCGTGCGGCCATTGCCACGGTACCGAAGATTCTGCAGGCCGGCATCATCCCGTTGGCCATCGAATACACCGAGAAATCACTCATGACCGAAACCGCCGAGCATATCAGCATGACCTGGCCGGCAAAGCAGGGTTCCGCCCAGCTCATAATCATCATGGCGGAAGCCAATGACGATCAGCTCTACTCCATGTGCGAGCAGCTCTCCGAGATCGCGGAGAAGAACGATGCGGTCGACGTGCTTATGGCGGAAACGACGGCAGAACAGGGCGTCATCCTGAAGATACGGAGTGAAGTGGGTAACGCGATGAAGCCGAAGAACGCGGATGCGCTCGACGTCACGGTGCCTCCCGCAGCCATTCCCGATCTGCTCGATGCAATCGACGCAGTCTCGGAGAAGTACGGCATCTTCATCCCGGTCGTAGGCCATGCCGGCGACGGCAACCTGCACCCAAATCTGGACTGGGAGTTCGATAAGCGGGGTATCCTGAAGGACGCCAAGAAGGAGATTTACGAGGCCGCCATCAAGCTGGGTGGCGTCGTCTCCGGCGAGCACGGCGTGGGAAAGACGAGGCTTCCCCAAATGGAAATGAGCTTCGATCCGAAGTCCCGCGAGTTGATGTGCGGCATCAAGAAGCTGTTCGATCCGAACAACATCCTGAGCCCCGACAATGCAATCTGCTAGTTCTATCCCGATACGAGCGTCAAGAAGGGGAAGCCTGCAGGCTTCCCCTTCTTGTTTCAAGGACAGAGTGCCCCGGACTACCAGCTGATCTTTCCCAGGCCTGCCACCTCACGAAGCGTGTTGATGAAGTAGCGGTACATATCGAAGGGCACATCCGGCGGTACCAGGTGATCAAGCGACGGGAAGAATCCGCCGGACTCAAGCAGGAACGGCACCTTGGCCATTATCTCCTCCCGCAGTACCGACTGATCCTTCAGGAATGCACGCTTGTCGATGTTTCCAGCAAGGATGATATCCTTGCCGTATTGCTTGCGCAACTGAACGGCATCGTTGCCGGCCGCCACCTCCAACGGCCAGAAACCGTTGATTCCCGCCTCCAACCACAGCGGAATGAGTTGAGAGAGATTGCCATCACTGTCGACGAATATTGAGTCGACGCCTGCCCCTCTCAGCAACTCGGTGACCTTCTTGTACCGCGGGACCATGAACTTCTTGAACATCTTCGGCGAGATAAGAGGTCCCGTCTTGAAACACATGTCTTCCCAGTACATGGCACAGTCGACCCTTACATCTGCCAATACCTTGCTGACGACCTCGGTCTGGAGATAGGTCATGTGCTCCATCATGTCTTCGACAAGGGATGGGTCGTCATACACCAAATAGAGTAAAGGCTCCACTCCCATCCATTCACGTATGTAACCGAAAAGTCCGCCCACGTTGAGCATCACTGGCTCTTCCTTGGAGTTGATACGCTGTACGTATGCATCCCAGTCGCCCGGCCATCGCGCGGGCGTCCACGGCTCAAGGAGCTTCTTGTACTCCTCCCAGGTTGCCCGGTCCTTCACCGGGAAGTCCAGGTACATGGGCATCTTCTCCGGGTGCTTCTTAGATGTACGTATCTTCTGCCCACCTTCATTGATGAGTACGATGCTCTCCTGGTCTTCTTCAACTACTTCGACGCCAAACCGCGGG
The DNA here is from genome assembly GCA_964552485.1 of uncultured Dehalococcoidales bacterium. Taxonomy (GTDB): domain Bacteria; phylum Chloroflexota; class Dehalococcoidia; order GIF9; family AB-539-J10; genus SKVJ01. Next base: position 2,617 of record CAZKHH010000023.1, read on the forward strand.
ACGACCGGAGGAATACCGTATACATACTGCATCCCGCCGACGTCGATGGTCTTGTCCATGAACATGCCGAGGTCGATTTCTCGAAGCATCTTCATGTGGTCAAGATGAAAGTACTCTCCGCGAAACCTGCTCTGCCTGATTTCCGGCGGGGCGCCCTGCTTGACCCATTCATCGAGAGTCTCAGTCCAGAAGTCGTGGAAATAGGGTGTGACAAGCATCAAATCGCCCGAACGTTCGAAGTGGCAGATGCCACGGAAACGTTCTTTGCTCGATAGACTCACAATACTGCCTCCTGAGCTTGTTGCTTCATAGATTATAGTGAACGAAGCAGACGCATGACAGACCGGCAGCTCCACATGATTGCTTCATTACACGCGCGGGGCAGGTGCCTTGCATTGGCATCGGCCATAATGCTGGAGTACAATCCACATACACCGTCGCGCTGATAGTTCAACGAAGGCGCGCACTGGAATAACGGCCTTCATACACGTGCATTTGAACCGCGGAGAAACTCGTCTTGACATGCACCGTTCCGGGGAAAGCGATGCAAGCCCCGGTTCTCTGCAGTCTACCGAGACACATTATTGTGTCACCACACACCCGCGTATAACCATGCTCTGCATTAACTAAACGGATGGAGGATTCTGAGGAGACATGAAGCCAAAAGCGATCCTGATCGACACCAAGGACAACGTAGCTACAGCCTTCCAGGACTTATCGAAGGGTGATACCGTCACCGTCACCCTGGAAGGCAGAGAGACAACGGTAACACTGGTGCAAGACATCCCGTTCGGCCACAAGATCGCGCTCTCGCCCATCAGCCTACACGAGCCGGTAGTCAAGTATGGTGAGGCGATAGGCCTCGCCATACAGCCGATCGAGGCAGGTCAACACGTTCACATACACAACATGGAGAGCCAGAAAGGAAGAGGAGACAAGTAATGGAATTCCAGGGATACAGGAGAAAGACAGGTAAGGTCGGTATTCGAAACCACGTTCTCGTGTTTCCAACGGTAGTGTGTTCCTCTGAGGTCGCACGAATGATAAGCGAGAAGGTGCCGGGATCGGTATACGCGATCCACGGCGGCGGCTGCGGTCACGTTGGCGAAGACAAGGAACAGGTCATCAGGACAATGCTTGGAATCTGCAGCCACGGCAACGTGGCAAGCGTTCTTCTCGTGGGAAACGGATGTGAAGTAATCACTCCGGACATCCTCATTCCTGAGCTGGAGAAAATGGGCCAGCCCTATGACGTGGTCATCGTCCAGGAAGACGGCGGCACTCCGGGCTGCATCGAGAAGGGCGTGCCGATAGCTCAGAAGATGGTCGAAGACGCCAACAAGCTACAGAAAGAGTCGATTCCGCTGTCCGAGCTCATTCTTGGCTGCGAGTGCGGAGGCTCTGACGCGTTCTCCGGGCTGACAGCAAACCCATCTCTGGGTATCGCAGCAGATAAGGTCATCGCAGAGGGTGGAACAGCCATATTCTCGGAGACAACCGAGATGCTGGGCTGCGAGAAGGTCCTTGCCCGACGCGCACTCGATGAGAATGTCGCCAACGATATCTACGAAGCAATAGCCAAGGCCGAGACGACAGCCATGAGCGGTGGTGTCGACATCCGCGGTACGCAGCCATCGCCCGGCAACATCAAGGGCGGCCTGAGCAGCATTGAAGAGAAATCGCTTGGATGCATCCGCAAGGGCGGCAACAGCACCATAGTCGAGGTAGTGAAGTACGCCGAACACCCTACAAAGAAGGGTCTTGTTATCATGGACGCTACTGCGGCCGACGTCATGAATGACACCGGTCTGCTTGCGGCTGGCTGCCATCTCATAGTCTTTACGACCGGACGCGGTACTCCAGTTGGGGCCAACATTGCGCCGGTTATCAAGGTATCCACCAACAGCGTCCTGTACAACAAGATCAAGCCGAACATCGATGTGAACGCCGGAGTCATCGTAGACGGTGAAGGGTCGCTTGAATCCGTCGGCCAGGAGATCTTCGACAAAGTCGTGGCCTGCGCCAACGGAGAGCTTTCCAAAGCGGAGGCACTTGGTCACAAGGAGTTCGACATTCATTTCCGGATGATTATCTAGATTTGCGCGCAGCCGCATCGCAGCACATTCCCAGGAGGGAAGGAGAACAGATGGAGAAGAGAAGCGACGTAATCCATGCCTGCTCCCCGCAGGTGCCTTCGCTTTACGCCCCCGCGGGATTCACGCGGGAGGACCTGGCCAAGCCGCACATCATGGTGCATTCAACGGCGGGTGAAGCCCACCCGGGCAGCTATCACCTCGACCGCCTGGTGGAGCAGGCCCGCCTCGGAGTCGAAATCGCCGGCGGCACGGCGTTCAAGTACACGACATCGGACATATGTGATGGAATCGCACAAGGACACGACGGGATGAACTACCCGCTCGCGTCCCGCGAATTCATCGCCAGCATGATTGAGATATACGCGAACACGCACATGTTCGACGGTGTGGTTCTTATGTCGAGTTGCGACAAGGGGCTTCCCGGCTGCCTTGTCGCAGCCGCCCGACTGAAGGACGCCGTCCCCGTCATCGTGGTGCCGGGTGGCTCTAATGAAGCGGGTCCCTGCTACTACATGGAAGGCGACGTCGGCAAGGGTCACGGCCAGGTAAAGGCCGGCACGCTCGATCCCGAGGAATTCAACTTCATCGTCGACCACACCCTGCCTTGCGACGGCGCATGCCAGTTCATGGGCACAGCCTCAACCATGCAGGTTATGTCGGAAGCGCTGGGCATGGCCCCGCCAACCGCCGCGCTGTCGCCCGCGACCATGCGCTACGTGATGAACAACGCCCGCAATGCGGGCTACCTCGTGATGGACCTGTTCAAGCGCGGCATAAGAGCCAAGGACGTGCTGACTCCGTCCGCGTTCAGGAACGCCGTAGTCATCCACCAGGCGACCGGCGGCTCGACCAACGGCCTGCTGCATCTCCCGGCGATTGCCCATGCCGCCGGAGTGCCCTTTGACGTCTCATGGTTCGATGAGCTGGGAACGAAGACGCCGTACCTGGCCAACATCCACACGGCAGGACAATACTCATCGCGCCAATTCTGGTTCGCCGGCGGTGTACAACGTGTCATCATGCTGCTCGCAGACTCGGGCCTCCTCGACATGGACGCGCTGACCGTAACAGGGAAGACCATCAGGGAAAATCTCGAGGCAGTGCAGAAGACCGACTTCTTCAGGATGGGCGAGGGATACCTGGGCAACTATTCCACGGTGGACGGAACGCGTCGGCTGGCGCGGACCGATGTCATCAGGGACCCGGACGACCCGAAGAGTAAGAAGGGCTCCGTCGCGGTACTGAAGGGAAACCTTGCCCCTGACGGTTCCGTATTCAAATACAGCGCCTGCGACCCGGCCATGTACGAGCATGTCGGGCGTGCCGTGGTCTTCGACTCGGAAGAGGAATGCTTCGCGGCTGTGACCGGGCGGAAGCTCGAACCAGGCGATGTCGCAGTGGTCCGGTATGAAGGTCCACGAAGTTGCGGCATGCCAGAACTATTCCTGACATCGGCGGCCATCGTCGGCATCCCCGAGTACCGGGCGTCCGTCGCCCTCATAACTGACGGCCGCTTCTCCGGCGCAACCGCAGGACCTGTTATAGGTCATGTCAGTCCCGAAGGTGCTTCCGGCGGACCGATCGCCCTTGTCGAGGCCGGCGACCTGGTGGAGATCAGCATCGAGAAGCGCGGACTCAACATCGTCGGCATCGCTGGGGAGCGCAAGAGTTTCGAAGAAATCGAGCAGGTACTCGCGGCCCGCAAGGCAGCCTGGACACCACGTCCCCCCAGGTACACCAGCGGCATTCTCGGGGCATACACTCAGCTCGCGACCTCCCCCGCCAAAGGCGCCTACATGGGCAGAATCGACGAGGCATAGCACAGCACGAAAGGAGAGTTCACCATGACTCAGTTTCTGGGCTACCGCCGACCCAACGGGTCCGTGGGGGTGCGCAACATGGTGGCGCTTGTCACGGCCGGAAGATGCGCCAACGAGATGGCCTGCCGTATCGCTGACGAAGCCGGGGCGGGCGTCGTCCCCCTGATGCATAACCAACCCTGTGTGCATGTCGGCCCCGATAACGAGCGTGCGAAGATGGTTCTTGCAGGCCTTGGCCAGAATCCGAACGTCGCCGCAGCCATCGTGCTGGGCATCGGCTGCGACTCCATCTCCGCTGTCGACCTCGCGGACGAGATTGCGACCACGGGTAAGCCCGTCGAGGTTCTCACCATCGAGCGCGAAGGCGACTACGACACGGTGGTATCAAAGGGCACCAGGTTCGCAAAGCAGATGAAAGAGCACGCATCGCTGCTCGCGCGCGAGCCGTTCGGCCTCGATGAGCTGAAGGTCGCCGTCAAGTGCGGCGGTTCTGATACGACATCCGCGCTGGGCTGCAACCCTGTGGCGGGCTGGGCGGTCGACCGGATAGTCGATGCCGGCGGAACCGCGGTCTTCTCAGAGACGGCCGAGCTGATTGGGGCAGAACACATCGTGGCACAACGCGGCGCGACGCCGGAGGTCTCGCAGAAGATACTGGATGCGGTGGCGAGGATGGACAAGCGCATCTCCGACGCGGGAGTCGATATTCTTGGTTCGGAACCGACCCCGGGCAACATCAAAGGCGGCCTCACATCTATCGAAGAGAAATCGCTCGGCGCCATAGCCAAGAGCGGTCACCGTCCCCTCGCAGACGTCATCCTGTGGGGAGACAGGCTGCCAGGGAAGGGCCTGTACTTCATGGACGGCTCGGCGAACACGCCGCAGATGGCGCTGGGGCTCGCGGCGGCCGGCGCGCAGATGATGACCTTCGGGTTCGGAGGCGGACTGCCCTCGAGGTTCAGGGGCATGCCGGCATCGTCTCTCGGTCATCTTCCCATTCTTCCGGTCATCAAGATCGTGAGCAGTCCACAGGTGAAGAGCGAACTCGACTATTTCGACGTCTATGCAGGCACGATCATCGAGGGTCTGGAGAACGTCGATGGGGTAGGCCAGCGGCTGCTCGACACGATAGTTGAAGTGGCGTCCGGCAAACCCACGAAGGTGGAAATGGCCCCGAGGTATCGCGAGGTCCTCGAGATGTGGCGTGTCGGACCGGTATTCTAGAACAGACACAATCGTCCGTCATAAGGAGCATACATGAGTTTTCTTGGATACGTCAGGCCCGACGGCTCAGTCGGCACGCGCAACTACGTCGGCATCATCTCGACCGTCGTTTGTGCAAACGATATCGCGACCTGGATATCCAACCAGGTCCCTGGATGCGCTCACTTCACGCACCAGCAGGGATGTGGCCAGTCCGAGTACGACACAGAGGTCGTGCATCGCACGCTTGCAGCGCTCGGTAGGAACCCGAATCTCGGCGCCGTACTGCTTGTGAGCCTCGGAGGAGAGGGGTCAGTCGACCATATCCAGGAGGCTATCGCGAAGACCGGCACACCGGTCGAGAAGATAGTCGTCCACCAGATGGGCGGCGTGAATAACGCATTCGCCGAAGGCTTGAGGCTGGCACGGACCCTGGCGATGGACATCTCGCGCGTGAACCGCGAGGAAGTCGACGACTCCCATCTCGTGCTCGGCTCGAAATGCGGCTGCTCCGACACAACATCCGGCCTCGCGTCCAATCCAACGCTGGGTGCAGCCTGTGACACGGTCGTCGAGGCCGGCGGCACCGCGATATTCGGAGAGACTACCGAGATGACCGGCGCCGAGCACGTGCTTGCGCGACGTGGTGCAACGCCCGAGGTCAGCCAGAGGGTCATCGATATCGTCAGTCGGCTGGAGAAGAAGATACCCAGCAACGCCCCCGGGGCCAACATCGCACCAGCCAACATAGCGGGCGGGCTGACAACCCTCGAAGAGAAATCGCTGGGCGCCATCATCAAGGCGGGCACGTCGCCAATACAGGGAGTACTGGAGCTTGGCGAACAGCCGTCCGGCAAGGGTCTCTACATAGTGGACACCGCCGGCCAGGCACCAAAGGCCATCACCGGCCTGGCTGCCGCCGGCGCCACCGTGATGATGTTCTCGACCGGAAAAGGCGCGCCATGGGGCTTCCCGTTCGTGCCCATGATCAAGGTGACAGCCAATCCCACGACATGCGATTGCCTCTCTGACCTGATGGATTTCTGCGTCGACCCCACGGCAGATGAGACGGGCGAAGAGCGCGGTCAGCGGCTCTACAGGGAAATCCTGGAGGTCGCCTCGGGCAAGATAACCAAGGCAGAGGCATTGAAGATAGGCATGTACGTTGACATCTGGCTCCGGGACGTCACGCACTAGATGACACCGCAAGTATCGGAAGGAGGAATCGGAAGAATGGACGAGAAAGCAAAAGAGAAGGTTCTCCAGAAAGCATATGACCTGGGGTTCAAATATGAAGAGCAGTACGGTGGATGCGGCCAGGTAGTCGTTGCCGCACTGCAGGACGCGTTCGATATGCCCAATCCCGACGTATTCAAGTCGATGAGCGGGTATGCCGGCGGCGGCGCTACGGTCGGTGATGCCGGCTGCGGAGCCTACGTCGGGGGCATCCTGTTCCTCAGCCTTCTGAAGGGCCGCGAGCGTGACAATTTCGCCGATCCGGAGAGAGTCCGTTTCCAGGCATTCGCAAATGCGCGCCAGTTACACAGGAAGTTCGTTGATGAGTACGGAACAGTTATCTGCCGCGAGATGCAGATGAAACTATTCGGACGACCCTACTACCTGCCCGATCCCGACGAGATGAAGAAGTTCCTCGATGCCGGCGGACATTCGACACACTGCCCGGATGTGTGCGGTCGAGCAGCGCGTTGGGCCGGCGAGATAGCCATCGACGAAGGACTGATACCGGAGTCCAAAGTCGAAGAGCTCGCGAAAAAGTACTAGCACGGACACGCATTGCCACGCAGCGCGGGGGTCGAGCACATCGCCCGACCCGCGGGTCTGCGTTCGCTGGGGCTGATAGGGTTGCTACCCAATGCCCGAAACGGCGTCGGCCGATTGCGGGCGAAGAAGAGGAGGCGGAATATGAAGAAGGCAATCGCGATGGACTCCCGCGACAACGTCGCCACTGCCCTCACCGCTCTCGAACCCGGGGACACCGTGGAGGTGCTCTCCACCACGAGGGAGATTGTCACGACCGTGACGGTCAATGACGCGCTGCCGCTCGGACACAAGATTGCACTCATCGAGATTCCCGAGGGGTCGGACGTTGTCAAGTACGGCGCCAAGATAGGCAGAGCAACCAGCGCAATAGCAGCGGGCGACTACGTTCACATCCACAATGTGACAAGCGACCGCATGCCGCTGACCGCGAATATGCTCGGCCACCGGTAGAGTCGCAGTCTAAGGAGGTACAGCACCATGGAGTTCCAGGGATATGAACGACCGGGCGGGCTCGTGGGCGTGCGAAACACCGTCCTGGCGATAGCGATATGTGATTGCGGCGAACCTGCGGCGCAACAGATGGTGGCGGGCATCCCCGGCGCGGTGGCCGTGACCCAGTACCATGGCTGCATCGCGCTGGAAGTCGTGCCTATCCTTGTCGGCGCTGCAGCCAATCCGAACATTTACGGAACACTGCTCGTCGCGATGGGCTGCGAAGGCCAACGAGCGGAGCCGATTGCTGAACAGCTAGCCGCGTTCGGCAAGCCCGTCGAGATTGTCGATATCCAGGCCACCGGAGGCACCCGCCGCGCAATCGCCAGGGGTCGGGAGATACTGCAGCAAATGACCGCTGACGCGGCGCGGGAGTCGCGCCGCCCCTTCGACATCAGCAAGCTCGCTGTCGGCGTGAAATGCGGTGGATCGGACACCTCCAGCGGAATCGCCGCGAACCCCGCCATCGGGGTGATGTCCGACCTCATGGTCGACGCCGGAGCGCGCGTCCTCATGACGGAGCCCATCGAAGCGATAGGTGCTGAAGACGAGCTGGCCAACCGCGCGGTCAACGACCGGGTACGGCAGGACATCCTCCGCTGGGTCGGAGAGGAAGAGAAGCGCTGGACCGTCCCGGGTGCGAGCGTCGATTTCATGTGTGGCGGAAACGTCAAGGGCGGGCTTACCACTCTTGAAGAGAAGTCACTTGGCGCGGTGCATAAGAGTGGCCACAGGCCCGTCATGGGCGTGCTGCAGGCTACGGGCGAGCGTGTCGACCGGCTTCCCGCTCAGGGAGGCTTCTACCTGCTCGGCGGAATCCACATTGAACTCCAGGCCATGACGTACCAGGCAGCGGCCGGCGCCAACATCATCGTGTTCGCTACTGGCAGAGGCGGCAGCTTTGGCCACGCTGTCTGCCCGCTCGTGAAAGTGACCGGCCATCCGGAAACCTGGGCAAAGATGTCCGAAGACATGGATGTGAATGCATCAACCATTATGGAGGGCACGGAGTCCATCGAATCGGTGGGCCGCCGCATCTTCGACAAGGTGCTCGGAGTCGCGTCCGGTGAGACAACCACGGGCGAGGAGCTCGGCTTCTACAACTTCAACACGTGGAGACATGATCCGCGGCTCGAGGTCCTGCTCAATCTGAAAGGAGGATGTGCGTAAGATGGCGAGGAGTCTGATTACAGGCGGCTTCGGGTTCATCGGGTACCACCTCACGAACCTGCTGCTCGAACAGGGCGAAGAGGTGACGATATTCGATGTCGCCGGAGGTTCGAAGCTGTTCGGCGATATGATGGACAGGATAACCCTCATCAGGGGTGACGTCGGCAACTGGTCGCACGTACTCGATGCGGTACGCAAGAGCAAGCCTGACTGCATCTATCACGCCGGCGCGATGCTCCCGCCCGGCAGCGAGCAGAACCCGCAGGGCGCGTTCGCCGTAAACGTGAACGGCACCTACAACGTATTCGAGGCAGCCCGGATGTTCGACGTCGAATCCGTGCTGTTCATCAGCACACTGGCGACGTACGGCCGGGACGTGCCGCCTGTCGTCCCCAACGACGCGGCGCAACACCCGGTGAATATGTACGGAGTAACAAAGGTGTGTTGCGAGCGGCTGGGCACCTACTACCACCGGCGGTTCGGACTGAACTTCCGTGGCGTGAGGCTCACGCCGATTCTCGGCATGGGCAGGGTGGACAGCGCCCAGAGCGCGTACCTGTACAAGTCGGTGCAGGAAGCAGCGATGGACCGCCCCTACTCCATCTACGTTGAACCCACGACATCGATAGCGGTCCTTTATGTCAAGGATGCGGCGTGGGGCCTCTATGACCTGCGGAATGCCCCGGAGGACAGCCTGACCACGCGCGTATACAATCTCTATGGCATGACTGTAACGGGGCAGCAGCTATACGATGCCATCAAGCTCGTCGTCCCTGACGCGGACCTGGGATTCAAGCCGGATGAGAAGCAGATTCAGCTCGTTAAGAACCTGCCGGAGCGGCTCGACGACACGGTCGCGCGAAGAGACTGGGGCTGGTCGCCCCGCTACACGCTCGAGGACGCAGTGGCCGATTTCGTCAGCGACATCAAGGCCCACGCCGACATGTATGCTTGACGACCTGGAAGGACGACCAGTAAGGAGGATGCGATGGGCACAAGCCTTATAACCGGCGGAGCAGGAATGGTGGGCAAGGAGCTGGTGCGCCTGCTTCTCGATGCTGGCGAGGATGTCTCGATTCTCGACCTTGTACCTGAAAGCAGGCTGCCGGATGACATCAGGGGCAGAGTCGCCCTCTATCGGACCGACCTCACCAATTGGGGCCAGGTGCTGGGCACCGTCAAGCAGGCCCGGCCAGACACCATCTATCACATCGCAGCACTGATGCCACCCGCCTGCGAGATAGACCACGCAGCGGGATACGCGGTGAATGTCCTCGGAACATACAACATGCTTGAGGCAGCACGCCTCTTCGATGTGCCGGAGTTCGTCTACTCGAGCACGACGGCGACCTTCGGCTCCAATTTGCCTGATGTCGTGCCGAACGACTATCCACAGACACCGCCGACCATGTACGGAACATCCAAGGTCTGCAGCGAGCAAATCGGCCTGCACTACCACCGCGCCTACGGTCTCGATTTCCGCGCTGTGCGGTTTCTCTCCATCATCGGGCCCGGCCGCGTGCGGGGCTCCGGTTGGAGTGCGTACACGTCGCTCGTCATCGAAGAGACCGCCCGGGGCAAACCGTTCACCATCCAGGTGGCCGATGAGCTTACGCTCCGTTTCATTTATGTCAAGGATGCTGCCCTCAGCTTGAAGCAACTTGCGCAGGCGCCGGGGGAGGCGCTCTCCACCCGCATCTACAACCTGGACGGGTTCTCTGCTTCGACCAGGGAGCTTGTCGATGCGACGCGAAGGCACGTCCAGTCCGCGCAGATAACGATGGAGTTCGATCCCGAGTACCAGCGCGTGATGGAGACCCAGTACGAGTGCATACAGAAGAAGCCGGGTGACACACCGGCACGCGAGGACTGGGGCTGGCAGCCACAGTTCACACTGGACGAGGCGGTACATGACCTGGTTGAAGACATACGAACAGGGCGGGTGTAACCGCACACGGAGGAGTTTATGCGATTCAAGGACAAGTCGGTTCTGGTAACTGGCGCAGGGCGCGGAATAGGCAAGGCCATTGCGCTCGCGTATGCACGTGAAGGAGCCCACGTAGCTATCAACGCTGCCCACGCCACCACCGCTGAGGCTGCGGCCGAGGAAGCCAGGCAGTTCGGCGGAAGGGTCATTGCCATTGAGGCCGATGTACGCGATGAAGAACAGGTAAACACAATGGTCGAGGGGGTCGTCAAGGAATTCGGACGGCTGGATATCCTTGTGAACAACGCGGGGGTCAGTCAACCGCTCATGCCTCTGGTGGAGCAGAGCACAGAGGACTTCGAACGCACCGTGGATATCAATCTGAAGGGCACCTATCTGTGTGCCCGTGCAGCGGCGAAAGGAATGATCGACCAGGGAAGCGGTGTCATGGTGAACATCGCTTCCATCACTGCACACACTGGTCCGCCTATGCGAACTGCATACGCATCGTCGAAGGCAGCGGTTGTCAACCTGACTATGGCCCTGGCAGTCGAGCTCGCCACGCATGGTATCAGGGTGAGTTCGGTCTCTCCGGGCTACGTGCTGACCGACCTCGTGCAGAATTTCCTCGACCAGGGGAAGGTGAATGCGGACGCAGTCAACAAGAGGACTCCGCTGGGTAGAATGAGCTCTCCTGAGGACATCGCTCACGCGGTGCTCTTCCTGTCGTCGGAGGAGGCGCGCAGCATCACCGGCACTGACCTCCTGGTTGATGGAGGTTGGACTGCACATGGCTATTACATGTAGGGATACGGGACTTCGACTGAACGCTCCGGCCCTGTTATTGCGAACAAGGAGACACATATGGAGTTTATGGGCTTCCCGCGCCCGGACGGAACAGCCGGAGCGCGAAATTACATCGCAGTCATCCCCGTGGTCCAATGCGGCAACGAACTCGCAGACCGGATCGCCAGCGAGGTCGGCGGCAACGTCGTTGCCCTGCCCCACAACGGCGCCTGCGTCAACATACTGCCCGACAAGGAGATGATTTCTCGCGCCCTGGTCGGACTCGGGTGCAACCCGAACGTCGCAGGCGCAATAGTGGTCGGGGTTGGCTGCGACGGCGTTCCAGCCGACCCCATTGCGGAGGGCATCGCCGCCTCGAAGAAGCCCGTCGAACTTGTGACCATCGAGCGCGAGGGCAGCTACGACAACGCGCTCGATAAAGGCGTCCGCGCGGCCAAACAGATGAGGGCCGACTCCTCGCTCCTGAAGCGGGAGGCTTTCGACATCAGCTATCTCACGTTCGCGTCGAAATGCACCGGCTCGACTCCCGCCTCCATCATGGCGTGCAATCCAGCGGTGGGATGGGCGGCGGATGAGTTGGTCAAATCGGGCGGCACGTTCATGTTCTCCGAGACGGCCGAGATCATCGGTGCGGAACACCTGCTCGCCCGTCGCGGCGCCACTGAAGAGGTGTCAAAGCGCATCGTCGAAGTGGCACAGCGCATGGAGCAGCGCATGAAGGACTCGGGCGTCGATATCCGTGGCTCCCAGCCGGTGCCGGGCAATATCCGCGGCGGGATGACGACGCTGGAGGAGAAATCCCTCGGTGCGATAGCGAAGTCCGGCAAAAGCCCCATCGATGGCGTCCTCGAGTGGTCGGAATGCCCCACCGGCAAGGGTCTGTACTTCATGGACGGCTCCGCCAACACACCCCAGATATTCCTCGGCTTCGCCGCCGGCGGCGCGCAGGTGATGAGCCTCAACTATGGCGCGGGACTCCCGACCATGCTGCACAACTACACGGTCGCCGTCGGCGGCATTCCTATCGCGCCGGTCATGAAAGTTTTCAGCAGCCCGCAGGATATCGCGCAGATGGACTACTTCGATGTCTACGCGGGCACGATAATCGAGGGTAAAGAGTCGGTCCCCGACGTGGGACAACGCATACTGGAGGAACTCGTCGCCATCGCATCAGGCAAGCCGTGCAAGCAGGAGATGCACTCCCGCTATCACGAGATGCTGTTGATGTACACGACCGGCCCGCTTTTGTGAGCCGACTAGAGGAGGACCCCGCATGGAATTCATGGGATATGCGCGCCCGGACAGTTCCGCCGGCGCACGCAACTACGTGGCAGTGATCCCCGCGGTTCAGTGCGGCAACGAGATTGCCGACCGCATCGCAACCGAGGTGGGCGGTGATGTCGTCGCGCTCACGCACAATGCAGCGTGCGTGAACATTGTGCCTGACAAGGAGATGGTGCACCGCACGCTCGTGGGCCTGGGAGCAAATCCCAACGTAGCAGCGGCTATCGTGGTCGGCATCGGATGCGATGGCCCGCCCGCGGATCCCATCGCCGAGGAAATCGCCTTCACGGGAAAGCCGGTTGAGCTTATCACGATCGAACGCGAAGGAACATACGAGAATGCGCTCTCAAAGGGCACACGTGTCGCACGCCAGATGCTCGCCGATGCATCGCTGCAACAGAGGGAACCATTCGACATCAGTTACCTCACCTTCGCATCCAAATGCACAGGATCTACCCCGGCATCCATCATGGCCTGCAACCCGGCGGTAGGCTGGGCTGCTGACGAGCTGGTCACCTTGGGCGGCACCTTCATCTTCTCTGAAACGCCCGAGATAATCGGGGCGGAGCATCTGCTTGCCCGCAGGGCGGTGAACGATGGCGTGAAGGACCGGATCGTCGAGGTCGCTTTGCGGATGGAAGAGCGTTTGCGGGCAACGGGCGTTGATATTCGTGGCTCCCAGCCCAATCCCGGCAACATTCGCGGAGGCATGAGTACGTTGGAGGAGAAGTCGCTGGGGGCCATCGCCAAGAGCGGAAAGAGTCAGATTTCAGGTGTGCTTGAGTGGTCTGAACGGCCAGGCGATAAGGGCATGTATTTCATGGACGGCGCCGCCAACACCCCACAGATATTCCTCGGCTTCGCCGCGGGAGGCGCGCAGGTGATGAGTCTGAACTACGGCGCAGGATTACCCACAAGGTTCCACAATTTCACGTGTGCTGTCGGCGGGATACCGACCGTACCAGTGCTTAAGCTGTTCAGCAGTCCACAGGACAAAAGCCAGATGGACTACTTCGATCTGTATGCAGGCACCATCATCGAAGGCAAGGAGACGGTTGCGCAGGTGGGTCAGCGCCTGCTGGAAGAGATCGTGGCGGTCGCTTCGGGCAAACCAGCCCGCCAGGAGATGGCTTCACGATACAAGGAACCGCTCATTATGTACTATACGGGGCCCATACTATAGCGACAATGCGACGCACCGGCGGGCGAACCGGGTGAATGTGGATGCATCATTCGACCCAACCACCGGAGGAATATGCGATGAGGAGGCTGTCCCATGGCCGAGCAGTATCAAATCACCGACATCAAAGCCCGAGAGATAATCGATTGTCGAGGCACCCCAACCGTACAGGTGGATGTGTGTGTCGACGGCGAGCTTAGGGGACGGGCCGATGTGCCAAGCGGCCGCTCCACCGGCTCGTATGAGGCGTGCGAACTACGGGATGGCGGGTCACGTTACGGCGGCAAGGGAGTCCTTACCGCGATCGACAACGTAAACAGCACCATCGCGAAAGCGTTCGCAGGAAGGGATGCGACGGAGCAGCGGTCCATCGACCGCGATCTCGTTGCACTTGACGGAACAGCCGATAAGAGCCGCCTCGGCGCCAACGCGATGCTGGGGGTCTCTCTTGCGGTCGCACGCGCAGCGGCAGCGACACTGCGCCTGCCACTCTACCGCTACCTGAACTCGACGGCACACGTACTACCGGTACCGATGATGAACCTGGTCAACGGAGGCAAGCTTTCATCGAATGACCTTTGTTTCCAGGAATTCATCATGATGCCGGTAGGAGCAGAGAGCTTCTCCCATGCGCTGAGGATGACCGCCGAGGTGAACCTGATTCTCAGATCGATGACCGCAGAGCGGTACGGCAAGCTTGCCATCAATGTTGGCGACGAGGGCGGCGTGGTTCCCCCTATCGTCGATGTGCGGGAAGCGCTCGACCTTCTGCGTGATGCTGTGCGGGCTTCGGGCTACGAAGAACATATCGTATACGCACTTGATTGCGCGTCGACTCACCTGTACGACCCCGATACGCGGACATATTCGTTCGAAGGCAAGACTCTGTCCCCGGAGGGAGCCATACAGTTCTTCCGCGACCTCTGCCAGGAGTACCCGATCGCTTCCATTGAAGACCCTCTCCAGGAAGACGATTTCGAGGGATTTGCGGAGCTCACGTCCGCAGTAGATGCCCAGATAGTGGGCGACGACCTGTTCGTAACGAACAAGGAGCGACTTGCCCGTGGCATCAATCACAAGGCGGCCAATGCGGTGCTGTGGAAGGTCAATCAGATAGGCACACTGACCGAGGCCATGGAGACCGCCGACATGGCCTTCAGGAACGGATACGGAGTGTGCGTTTCTGAACGCTCGGGAGAGACTGAAGACCCGATGATTGCCGACCTGGTCGTCGCGCTCAACGCAGGCCAGATCAAGACGGGGGCACCGGTGCGAAGCGAACGCACAGCAAAGTATAACCGTCTGCTTCAGATCGAAGAAGAGTTGGGACCAGCGGCGACATACGCCGGTCGCGGCTTCCGGCGACCCATCTAGCGCGCATAACAACGATGTACATCAAGAACCGCGACGAACTGGAGTCGCACGGCAATCGCGAGCTGAGGAGAGCGGCGCTCGATATCGCCGAATACGCCCTGGAGCGGGTAAACCCGTACAGGGCGACAATGGAGCTGGTCCGCCTTCGAGATCATCGCCTGCTTGTGGGAGACCTGGAGTACGACCTGAACAGCCGGGGAGATATCTTCGTACTCGGGGCAGGCAAGGCGAGTGTTCCTATAGCCCGGGCACTGGAGGATGTGCTGGGCGACCACATATGTTACAGCGCCGTCACGGCAAAGGAGGGCCAGCACGAGAAGACGACCCGCGTTCGTGTGATGGAGGCAAGCCACCCTCTTCCAGACGAACGCGGCCACGAGGCAGCCCGCGAGGCGATGCGGCTGGCGCAACAGGCGGGCGAGAACGACCTGGTCTTCTGTGCCATTACGGGAGGCAGCTCCGCACTCTGGCCGCTTCCGATTCAGGGACTCTCACTCAATGAGAAGCGCGAGGTTCACAGGCTGCTGCTTGCATGCGGCGCGTGTATCCGCGAGATAAACGCCGTGAGGAAGCACCTATCGGAAATAAAGGGAGGCAGGCTCGCCCTCGCGGCTTTCCCCGCAGAGGTCATCAACCTCACAGTCTCAGACGTGACGGGCGACCCGTTCGACTACATCACATGCCCTACAGTCCCCGACACCTCCACGTTCGATGATGCACGCGCTGTGCTCGATCGCTACCAGTTGTGGGACGTGATGCCGCGAGCGGCGGTGGACTACCTGCGGGCAGGCACATCAGAGCGGGAGAACCCGAAGGACTTCGGACAGTCCAGGGTCCACACGTTTCTACTTGTGAAGAGCGGTCAGGTATGTGACGAGGCGGCCAAAGAGGCCGCCGCACGAGGATACGAGGCAGTGATACTGACACACGAAATGGAGGGGGACAGCTCCGTGCTCGGGGCTGGATTCGGAAGGGCCATCGTCGCCAGAAATGGCGGCTGCTCCGCCATCATAGCCGGGGGCGAGACGACGGTGACGCTAGGCGACCGGCACGGTGAGGGTGGACCGAACCAGGAATTCGCCTGCGCAGCTGCGCTCTCACTCACCTCGGGAAACCAGGTAGTGCTTTCACTCGACACCGACGGAACGGACGGACCGACCGACCTGGCGGGCGGTCTCGTAGACCTGTCTACGGTCGAACGCGCAAGGGTGGAAGGATTGGATATCGCCGATGCACTGGCAGGTCACGATGTCAGCCCGCTCCTGCGCCGGCTTGGCGATGCGGTCGTCACAAACCACACTGGCACGAATGTGAACGATTTGAAAGTGGGATTACGCGGCCGATCACAGTTTCCCCGGTAGCCTTGTACCAACAGGGCGCCACACCACGAGTAGAGGAGGGTTCTGTATATGAAACACGAAGAGCGAAAAGGCAAGGTGCAGACGGTACTCGGTCTCATCGAACCCGCAGACATGGGCATCACGTTGCCCCATGAGCACCTGATGAGCGACGGGTCCGGCTGGTTCGTCGAGCCGGAGGACTCATTTGAGAGGCAGATGGCGCGGCGCAAGGTGTCGGTCGATATCCTGTGGTGGCTCACATACCACCGATTCACTAACCTGGACGATCTCACGTGCATGGACGAGGATGATTCCATCGAGGAAGTCACCCATTTCAAGCGCGCCGGAGGAAGCTCACTGGTGGAGATGAGCAACATTGGACTTGGACGTTCTCCGAAGTCGCTTGCGCGCATTTCCCGCGCCACCGGCCTTAATATCATCATGGGTTCGGGCTACTACATCGATTCGGCGCTTCCGGCGGACATGGACGCAAAAAGCGAGAATCAGATAGTGGACGAAATCGTCCGGGAGATCGACGAAGGAGTCGACTCGGCCGGAATCTGCGCCGGCCTCATCGGCGAAATCGGCTGCACGTGGCCTCTGACCGACAGGGAGCGCAAGTCTCTCAGGGCGGCCGCCCGCGCTCAGAAGATAACAGGGGCAGCTCTCAACATCCATCCCGGCCAGCACGAGGACTCGGCAATGCAGGCCATCCGGATAGTCGAAGAGGCCGGTGCCGACCTTAGCCGCACAATCATGGATCATATCGACCGTGCGGTACGCGACAGGGGCAACCGCATCGCACTCGCTAAGGTGGGCGTGTACATGGAATACGACCTGTTCGGCCGTGAGGGGTACTATCCGCTGGGGCACCGTAAGATAGACCTGCCGAACGACCATATGCGCATCAACGAGATCATGGACCTCATGGACCTGGGATTCGCCGACCAGATTCTCATCTCCCAGGACATCTGGAACAAGACGCAGCGGCGCAAATACGGCGGCTGGGGTTATGCGCACATACTCGACAACGCCATCCCGGTAATGAAATCCAAGGGCATGACGGATGCGGACATCCGCCACCTGATGGTCGAGAACCCGGCGCGCGCGTTCACTTTCGTGTAGGCGGCACATCACGACTACTGGCACAGCAGAAGGGGCCCCTTACGGGGCCCCTTTTCCATTGCGTGTATAAGGACGACCGCGCTATTCCGCCTTATGAGGCAGCGTCTTGAGGAAGTCCTGGACCATGGCGTATTCGCCACCGTCGATGAGCATGGTCTGCCCCGTCATGTAGCTCGACGCATCGGATGCGAGGAACAGCGCCGCGCCGGCCATCTCGATGGGCTCGGCCACACGCCCGAGGGATGTATTCATCTCTTTCCTGCGCAGGTTGTCCTCATCGTTCCAGAGCGCTTCCGACAGCCTCGTCCGTGTTACCGACGGAGCGATGCAATTGCAACGTATCCCGAGGTGACCGAGTTCCTGTGCAAATACAGCCGTCAGATGCTGTACAGCACACTTGCTGATGGAATAGGCGCTCATGCCCATGTAGGGACGGAACCCTGAGTCGGAGGAGATATTCACAATGCTACCGCCGGTGCCCTGGTCGCGCATCCGGGCTGCAACTTTCTGGCTAAGAAAGAAGACCGACTTAAGGTTAAGCCCCATCGTGATATCCCAGGCTTTCTCCTCCATATCGAACAGGGAAGAATACACCACGTTTGTGCCGGCGTTGTTCACGAGAATGTCTACGTGCCCGAAGGTATCCACAGCTTGCTTGAGGACGTTGTCATGTTCCTCAATGTGCCGTATGTTGGCGGCAACAGCGAGCGCCTTCCTACCGAGGCTTTCAATCTCGCCGGCGACTGCTTCAAGGTCGGGCAGCTTCCGACTTGTGAGGACGATGTCCGCCCCTGCTTCAGCAAGGCCAAGGGCGATGGCTCGTCCTATGCCACGGCTGCCACCGGTGACAATAGCGACCTTTCCGTCCAGGCGAAATCTATTCGCCAGTGATTCGAACTTCTCCGCTTCCGTCATCTCGTTCTCCTTACTTTCTACGCTCTCTGATCGCCGGGCAGACTATGTCTCGCCGAACGCCTCCGGCTGCATCAGGTTGCAGCCAAACGTAGGCTGGCTCATCAAGTCCTTCGACTGGTCGAGCTCATCATCGATGCCTGCAAGGTAACGGGCAACGTTGCGTCGCGCCTCATAATCGTAGTCGATGTTGAGCGCGATGGTCTCCATGATTGGAGAACCTCCTCCATGCACCCCGGCAATCTGATACCAGGAAGTCATCGGAGACGCAGATACGTTCTCTACGAACCGCCAGATACGATGCGAGTCTTCAGAAGAGAACTTCGGATTGCGGACAATATACTTGTCCATGTAGGGCTTCGTCTCGGGGTTGTAGAAATCCTCCTCGAACGGCATCGTGACTCCGAGACCACCCGCGACCTCGGTCAGCAGGTTATACTCGTGGTAGATATTCTCGCCCATCAGCCTCCGGCCCACATTGGCGAAGATAGTGTTCGGGAAGAATGTTCCACAGGCGGTCTTCTCTCCGTACATCGCAGCGGCCACTCCGGCTGCAAACGCAAGCTCGGATGTCATCGCGTACTCAGACATCTTCTCGCGCACGTGGCTGACCTTGCCGATGTTATTAGCATCCGCAGCCAGAAGCGTAGTACCGAGTAGAACGTCGGATACCGCCGGCTTACAACCACAGTAGCTGTGACGATGTGAGTCGGCGAACAGCATGGCGAGTCGGCGTCCGAACTCCCACTCGCGGCACATGAACACACGTTCCTTCGGGATGAACGTGCGGTCGAAGATAACCATTGAATCGGACACGCCGAACTGACAGAACGGGGCATCGATCTCCTTGCGCTCGTGCAGCCACACCGGCCGCGTCACCAGCTTGACCCCCGGGTCATCCGCGGGAATCGCGAAGGCAACGGCCCAGTCTGCGTCGGTTTCCATCATGGCACGCGTCGGCAGAACGAGTATCTCATCGGCGTATGCGGCCATGGTGATGCAGACTTTGCAGCCGCTCACGTAGATGCCTTCGTCCGTCACTTCGTCGATATGGACGTACTGTCCGGGCTCAACCTGTTCGCTTGGCCGCTTGGTCCTGTCGCCCTTCATGTCGGTCTGGGCACAGGCGGCACACAAATCGTTGTCCTGGTACCACGAAAGCCAGTCGACGAAGCGCCGGTGATACTCGGTGCCGTATTTGTCGTCGATTTCTTTCGTACCGATAGAGAGGGATGTGATAGCGTCGTGACCCATGCAGCGCTGGATACAACCACCCACGCGTTGTGCTCCGAGGCGAATCATCTTCTGCTTCTGCATCAGGTCGTAGGGATGTTGAGGCGTGTGAGCCCATCGATTCACTTCGTTTCCGGTGTAACACGAGTTGGCCGTCGCCACGCCCTTCCATTTCGGATCCTGGGCGATCTCGAACGTAACAGCCATGACATTCACACCCGGCTGGATACGAGGGTCATCACGGCCGACCTTCTCACCGCCAATGTAAAGGTTCGGCTTCATCTTCATCAGATCGGCCTTGTATTGCTCTGGTGTTCTCATCTGAACAGTATCCTCCTACCTTGTTACGGTATGGAATGCGCGGAAGAGCGCATGACTTGGAGTAGGGATGTGTGCTTCAAGAGAAAAGAAAAAGTCAAAGTCAATGCAGAACCAGCGCACCCAAGCCGAATTGTAGCACCACACGTGTAGTGCTTCAATCAGAATACACTACTCGCGCGCAACGCCTGCGCGCACCTGATACCTTTGAGGCTATTCAAGGAGGGTGACCGGCAACCTGGAAGAAGGGTCGCCGGTGGTGTCTGAGCACCACCGGCGATTCATTGTCTACGCGATCATCTTACCGGGCAGCCAGAGGATCAGTTCCGGGAAGATTACACACAGTACAA
>CAZKHH010000024.1:0-6966 GCA_964552485.1 uncultured Dehalococcoidales bacterium
CAGACATAACTACGGGTAGCCTCATGCCGGCGACGAAGTACAGGACCTCGTGCATCAGGAAGAAACCCTGTGATGCAGTAGCCGTGAACGTACGCGCACCTGCGCCCGAGGCGCCCCAACATGCGCTCATGGCGGAGTGCTCGGACTCCACGGGGATAAACGCTGCCTTCAGATCGCCATCATTTACCATTTCAGAGATGCGCTCGATGATGTGCGTCTGTGGTGTGATGGGATACGCAGCGACCACGTCAACGTCCGCCATACGTGCTGCCTCGGCAGCGGCGAACGAACCTTCTAACGGTACACGTTTACTCATTCCACTCCCTCCTCGGTCATGGTGATGGCGTCCTTCGGGCAGACACGCGCGCAAATGCCGCAACCCTTGCAGTAAAAGAGGTTAGCTTCATACGTGCCATCCTCATTCTGCACGATGGCGGCATCCGGACAGAGGAGCCAGCACATTCCACATTTGATGCACTTCTCCTTGTCGACGACTGGTCTGTCGGTTCGCCAATCACCTGTCCTGTAAGTCTTGGCGCCCCCCGCATAGGGAAGGATGTTACCGAAACGACATTCCTCCCACGTCGGGAGTACTGACGGACGAACCTGTTCTTTCTTGGCCATAGATGTCAGTCCTCCATGTCGAGCTCGTTGTAGGCTCGCGTCATTGCTTCTATATTGCCAGCGGCACGGTCGCCAAAGCGCTCTTTAAGGCGCTCTTCCAGTGACTCCATGCTGATTGCCTGAGTGACACGGTTAAGCGCACCCATCATCGCCGTATTCGCGATAGGCAACTTGATAGTCTCCCGTGCGATCTTCATCGCGTCAACTGTCGACACTGACCACTTGAAGTCGTACTTCTTCTTGAGCTCTTTTGCGCTCATCGGGGAATTGACGATAATCTTCCCGTCGTCCTTCAGACCTACTGTGACATCGATCTGGTCGAGAAGTTTGGGATCGATAACCACAAGCACGTCCGGCTTTGTAATGTCTGTCCGGACGCGGATGAAGTCATCACTTATCCTCAAGTACGCGGTTACGGGCGCTCCACGTCGCTCCGGGCCAAAACTGGGAAACGACTGGGCGTACTTTCCCTCATCGATCGCAGCAGCGGCGAAGAGTTCTGCCGATGTAACCGAACCCATTCCTCCCCGTCCATGCCACCTCACTTCGAGCATCTCAGGCATAGCACGATACCTCCTTCAGTTCCTGTTGGAATGAAATGACAGTGCAGAAATCTGCAATGGTTGCAGGCATGCAGCAGGATGTATTGGGCACGAAAGCTGCAACATCCTGCGATATGGTACCACAAACGTACGTGTTGTACCTACCTCCACGCTAGTCAGCGGGGAACAACTTCGCTCTCTCGTTGAGCCTCTCCCAATACTCGGTCGTATTCTTCTGGATAGTATCGATGTTCTCGGGCGTCAGATGCCTGAAGCGTCCTTGAATCCTGAGGTACTCCTCTACCGGCTTAAGCTTAGCTGGCTTCACGTTGATACGGTATCGACCATTTTCGATTTCGAACAACGGAAAGACGCCCGTCTCAACAGCGAGCTTGCCGATCTCGATAGTCTGGTTCGACTTGGTACGCCAGCCGGTCGGACACACCGCGTACATGTGGATATACGCCGGCCCTTTGGTGTCCACCGCTCTCTGAACCTTATTCAGCAGATCGAACGGATAGCTTGGATTCGCGGTCGCTACGTACGGTATGTCGTGCGCAGCACATATCTCAACCATGTTCTTCTTCTGGGTCTGCTGGCCGATGCTTTCCTTGCCGGCGGGTGCCGTAGTGGTCGATGCGCCATACGGTGTAGATGATGAGCGCTGGATACCAGTATTCATGTAGGCCTCGTTATCCCAGCACACATACAGAAAGTCATGTCCCCGCTCAAGTGCGCCGGATAACGCCTGGAGCCCGATATCGCTTGTACCGCCGTCGCCACCCATCGCCACAAACTTTATGTCTCGTTTAGGCGCCTTACCTTTGCGCATCATGGCCTTGAGACCGGCCTCGGCTCCGGATATCTCAGCACCCGTGTTTTCAAACAGTGTGTGAAGCCACGGAAGGTTCCAGGACGTTACGGGTAACGGAGACGTGCACACTTCATCGCATCCGGTCGCCATTGCTATAATGGTGTTCTCGCCAAGGGCTTTACATACCATGCGTATCGCGAGAGCCTCGCCGCATCCTGTGCAGAATGTATGGCCGGGAGCGAGATACTCCTTCGAGTCAATCTGATGCTTACCAACTTTGATAGTTTCGGCTGCCATCGTTACCCCCTTACAACCGTTCCGGTCTCAAGGCCGCGGACGAGCAATGGTTCGTAAAGGCAATCAACGTCCTTGTCCGCAATCTCCTGTCCGCGGTCGATCATGTATTCAAAGGCTCCAGCGTCAAGGTCACGTCCTCCCAGTGCTCCAATGAAGCTGACGATCCGGGGCCGGTCCTCCATGCTGTAGAGCGCATTGCGCACCTCGGATGCGACGGGACCGCCGGGTCCCCCAAATGAGATAGCTCTGTCGAGGACAATGAGTGTCTTGACGCCCTTCACGGCCTCACGCAGGTCGGCGAACGGGAATGGACGCCAGAGTCGGAGGTTGAGATGCCCAACAGCAACTCCTTCCTCCCGTTTCTTATCCACTACCATCTGAGCCGGCTCACCGAAACTGCCCATAGTAAGGATCAGCGTGTCAGCGCCGTCATTCTTGTAGCCTTCCAGAGCGGAGTAGCGTCGACCGAAGATATCCGCATACTCTTTCCATGCCTTATCGATAACCGTGCGGGAGTTTCGAAGTGCGGATTCCTGGGCGTACTTGACCTCGGTGTAGATGTCCGGCAGACCGAAACCCCCGTGCGATGTGGGCGCCTCGGGTCTCAAGGCCAGCGGATATTCGTACTTGGGCAGGAACTCCTTCACGTCGCGTTGAGACGGGAGGAAGAGAGGCTCGGTCACATGCGACAACGTGAATCCATCCAGATGGACCATGACCGGGAACATGACGTCCTTATCCTCTCCCACGCGGAAACCCCAGAGAGACATGTCAAAAGCCTCCTGGTTGTTCTGGCAGAAAACCTGTATCCAGCCCACATCCCGGCTCATCATCGCATCAGAATGGTCACACCAGATGCTGATCGGCGCCGAAAGTGCCCTGTTACAAACAGCCATGACGATTGGATATCTGTGTGACGAGGCGATGTATACGGCCTCAAGCATGAGTGCGAGTCCCTGCGCCGCAGTAGTAGTAAACGAACGTGCTCCCACTGCCGCGGACCCGAGGACGGCGCTCATCGCCGAATGCTCTGATTCAACCGGTATGTAGGCAGCGTCGAGTTCGCCATTGGCGACCATCTCCGCAAGTCGCTCCGGTATGTGAGTCTGTGGTGTGATCGGGTATGCTGCTATGCAGTCGACATCGGCCATCTTAACGGCCTCGGCAACTGCGTGAGACGCCTCAAGTACAACGCGCTCGCTCATTGTTCCACCTCCTCACTCATTGAGATGGCACTCACCGGACATATCGAGGCACAGATGCCACATCCCTTACAGTGGTAGAAGTCGACCTCGAAATAGCCCTCATCCACTTGATTAATAGCCGCGTCAGGACAGTGCAGCCAGCACAGGCCACATTTGATGCACGTGTCCTTGTCGATGTACGGCTTCTCAGTGCGCCAGTCACCCGTCTTCTTGAAGCTCGCGCTTCCGGGCTCAGTCACAATAGCGCCCAACTCAACTTCGTTCCACGGGACTTCATGTGGAAGCTTATAGTCTTTCATCGCCATGGCATTACTCCTTGATCACCACGTCGTTGTAGGCCTTTTCCATAGCCTTGATGTTCCCGTCAGCACGTGAGCCGAAACGCTCCTTGAGCGGTTCATGCAGTGCCTCGAGGTCGATAACGTCGTACACCCGAAGAAACGCCCCAATCATAGCCGTGTTGGTGATAGGTACCCCGATGAGCTCACGTGCGATGGAGGTCGCATCGACTGAGGCAACCGGCCACTCGTACTGGAACTCATTCTTGAGCTGTTCCGGGCTCTTCTTCGAATTGATGATGAGTTTGCCGTCCTTCTTCAGGCCGGCGCTCACGTCCACAACGCGTAGAAGCATGGGATCGATGATGACCGCGGCATCAGGCTCGTAGATACTGCTCCGTGTACGGATGAATTCGTCGCTCACCCTCAGAAACGCGACAACAGGGGCTCCACGGCGTTCAGGCCCGAAACTGGGAAACGATTGCGTGAACTTACCTTTACTGGCAGCCGCGCGCGCGAGCAGTTCTGCGGAGGTTACGGCGCCAAGCCCACCTCTCCCGTGCCACCTCACCTCAAGCAAATCGGCCATGGAAACCCTCCTTGAATCAACGGAAAGTACCCCTGAAGGGACTCGAACCCTTGCACCTGGCTCCGGAGGCCAGTGCTCTATCCACTGAGCTACAGGGGCCACTTCGTGGTAGTTTATCACCGGAGCATTACAGCGGCAATCAGCTTATGTAGCGCCGAACGTAAACAACACGTAAGCTGCAACCATATAGAGCACCACTACCAGCGGGCCATACCAGGTAAGCCTACCTGTTAAGTAGCGCCCCTTTCGTCTCCACATAGCGATACCCGCGATGGCCGTGGACATCACAGCGACAACCATCACGACCAGGTTCACCGGCGAGGCATCCGCAAACAGCGAGCCGCGCAAATAGAACACATCCACCAGGCCAAGCATTCCGGTATCCAGCATGTTTGCGCCGAGTATGTCCGCAATAGCGATGTCAGCGAATCCCATTCGCACGGCCGCTACGCTCACTACCAGTTCCGGCGCCGAAGTGGCGACAGCCAGCAGAAGATTGCCGACAAAGCTGGCTCCCCATCCCGTCACAGTCGCAATCTCATCGCCGATGAACGACAGCCATACTCCGGCACCGATGACAACCGCGGACGCGATGAGGAAACCAGTGAGGGCACCTTTCAACGTCGATGACGCGTAGTACTTGACATTCTCGTGCTCCTCAACGGGTCTGCCGCGTTCACGGTTGAGGATATGGCGGAGTGCCAGGGGATAGGCGATGAGCAAAAGGATCGCGGGCAGACTCACCCATGCGATGACCGGGAGCGACAGACGGCTGCTGAGAAAAAGACTGACTGCGGCGATGGAGAGCAACAGGAGGCCGGCCCGGACCGAAGGCAAATGGTGGCTGCTCACGTCCGCGAGCACGGGTCCACGCCGGCTCACGTGATCAAGCACGAACAATATGGAGAGATTGAAGCAGCAACTGCCTATCAGTGTGCCTATCGCCAGGTCGGGCGACTTGACCAGTGCGGCTGAACTGACACCGGTTGCCATCTCGGGAGTTGCGGTCACGAGCGCGACAAGGGCGAGGCCTATCCAAATGCGACCCAAGCCTGTCTTCTCCGCGATGACATCGGCATAACGGGCGAGCCTGGTACCTGCAACCAGAATTGCAGCAAGACAGATGAGGAACTTAAGCCAGACCAATGCACCGTGAATTCTACAGCACCTGGAGCAGCGATGCAGGTCGTACGTGGTCAATGCTGTGATATAATCTGCGGGCACGTTTTGGAGAGGTGACCGAGTGGCTTAAGGTGCCGCTCTCGAAAAGCGGTGTGCAGCAATGCACCGTGGGTTCGAATCCCACCCTCTCCGCGGAGAGGTGCTGGAGTGGCCGATCAGGCACGCCTGGAGAGCGTGTGTCGCGCAAGCGACCGTGGGTTCGAATCCCACCCTCTCCGCCACTTTCTTGATGTCTTATCAGTCCGTCCCCATTTTTGCCTCCGCATCACAGGCATCATTTGAGCAAGCGACGAGCGATCCAACGCGCCCCAGCTTCCCGAACCTGTGCTACAATCGGCGCTCGTCTTCGACACGATTATGGATGAACGCGCGTACTGGGTCGCCATATCACGCATCCCCGGCATCGGGCGGGTCCGACTGCGTCGACTCCGCGACCAATTCGGCTCTCTTCAGTCGGCATGGACCGCTCCCGAATCTGCATTGAAAGCTGCGGGTCTTGATGCGCATACGGCCGGGCGCTTCTGCGCCATCCGGAATGAGACTGACCCGTCAAAGGAGATATCTCTCCTGTCACGGCACGGCATAACCGCGCTGACATACGAAGACGGAGCATATCCACAACGCCTTCTCGAACTACGGGACGGACCAGCCGTACTCTATGTCCGAGGTGAACTACCCTCGGAAGACACGCCAATCGTGGCTGTAGTGGGCACGCGAAGCCCGACCACATACGGCCGCCAGCTCACGGCCGAGATGGTAGATGGCCTCGTTGACCACGGCGTTGTGGTCGCGAGTGGTCTCGCACGCGGAATCGACACCGTCGCGCACCGAGAGGCCCTGGAGCGAAAAGGCCGCACAATTGCCGTGCTCGCCTGCGGCCTCGACATGGTCTATCCGTCTGAGAACTCCTCACTCGCGCGCCGGATCATCGGCGCCGGCGCCCTCGTAAGTGAATACGCGCCCGGCGTCAAACCGCGCCCGGAGAGCTTTCCGATGCGCAATCGTATACTGAGTGGACTCAGTCGGGGAGTGCTGGTTGTCGAAGCAGGACAAAGAAGCGGGGCTCTGATCACCGCACACCAGGCACTTGACCAGAACAGGGACGTCTGTGCGGTACCTGGAAGCGTGCTCTCACCCCAGAGTCGAGGCACAAACCTGCTCATAAGATCGGGAGAAGCACGGCTCGTCACGTGCGCCGAAGACGTGCTTGAAGAGATAGGAATCCGTGTAGAATCCATTCCTGTCACGGAGAGACTGCAGCAGGCCGATACGGTGCAGACACGGATACTTGGAGCGATGGGCGCCACGCCATTACACTCCGATGAGCTGGCACGCCGGCTCTCCATCGCAAGCAATGAGGTCTCCGCAGCCCTCGCATTGCTGGAGTTGCAGGGAGTCGTGTCCAATGTTGGTAACATGCAGTACGTCGTCTCAC
>CAZKHH010000024.1:6976-16816 GCA_964552485.1 uncultured Dehalococcoidales bacterium
CAAAGAAGCGACTCGTAGTAGTCGAATCACCCGCGAAAGCGCGGACAATAGGGCGCATCCTCGGCCGGAACTACACGGTCAAGGCGTCGATGGGGCATATCCGCGATCTGCCAAGAAGCAAGCTCGGTGTTGATGTCGAACACGGATTCGAGCCTCAATACGTGGTGCCGAAAGCAAAATCCAAGACGGTTTCCGAAATACGGGCAGCTGCCGCGGCCGCCGACGCGATATACCTCGCCACAGACCCTGACCGTGAGGGTGAGGCGATCTCCTGGCACCTCATCTCGGCCGCCAAGCTCGAGTCCGATGGCCGTGACATTCACAGGGTAGTTTTCCACGAGATAACCGAAGATGCGGTAAAGAAAGCATTCAAGCAGCCACGCGATATCGACATGCACCTTGTCGATGCGCAACAGGCCCGACGTGTACTCGACAGACTGGTCGGATACAAGCTCAGCCCGCTCCTGTGGAAAAAGGTCCAGCGCGGACTGTCCGCCGGGCGTGTCCAGTCTGTTGCGGTGCGCTTGATCGTCGACCGTGAGAAGGAAATAGAAGGCTTCAACGCGGAGGAATACTGGATTCTCCAGGTCAAGCTGCAGTGTCAGTCATCCGGTGAGTCATTCTGGGCAAAGGTGACCGCTTCCCGCAACGGCAAGAAGCTCGTAGTCGCCAACGAAGGGACAGCGGTCAAGACTGTAGAGCAACTCGAATCCGCGACGTACACCATCGCCCAGGTCAAGACGAAGGACGTGAAGCGCAACCCTGCGGCTCCGTTCACGACCAGCACATTGCAACAGGAATCGTCACGAAAGCTCCGGTTCACCGTCAGCCAGACCATGGCTCTCGCGCAGCAGCTTTACGAAGGAGTCACACTGGGCGACGGTGGTTCCGCCGGTCTTATAACCTATATGAGAACGGACTCTCCGCGCATTACTCCCGCTGCTGTGTCGGAGATACGAGATTACGTGACAAGGGCATTCGGGCCCGAATACCTTCCCGCGAAGCCGAATCGCTACGCGAGCAAGGGTAAGTTCGCGCAGGAAGCCCATGAGGCAATCAGACCCACTTCTGTGGAGCGAACGCCGGAGAGTCTGAAGCCGTTTCTCAACCAGCAACAGCTACGGCTCTACCGCCTCATCTGGCAGAGAGCCGTAGCCAGCCAGATGGCGCCGGCCATATATGAGTCGACAAACGTATCGGTGGATGCCGCCACCGGCGCCCGTACGGGATTCATTCTCGAAGCTACGACCTCTCGCCTGAAGTTTCCCGGATTTGCGGCCCTGTACATCGAGGCAACCGATGACACCGCGGAGGCTGAGGAGCGCTGCGCTTTGCCGGACCTGAAGGAAGGCGAGCGCCTGGATTACCTTGAATCGACTAAGGAACAGAAATTCACCCAACCACCGCCGCGCTTTACCGAAGCAACACTCGTGAAGGCGCTCGAGCAGAAAGGTATCGGCCGTCCAAGCACCTACGCACCCACGCTTTCCGTGATTCAACAGCGCGATTACGTGGTGAAGGAAGCGGGCCGCTTCCGCCCTACAAAGCTGGGCACTATCGTGACGGACCTACTCAAGGAACACTTCCCGAACATAGTCGACGCGGGCTTCACCGCGCATATGGAAGAAGAACTCGACGACATCGCGGAGGGTCAACGGAATTGGGTCTCCGTGATTAGAGAGTTCTATCAGCCCTTTGCCGGCGAACTCGAAGGCGCCGAACAAAGGATTGAACGTGTCGACGCATCCGAACCGACCGACGAGAAATGCCCCAACTGCGGTAAGCCAATGGTCGTCAAGACCGGCCGCTTCGGCAAGTTCCTCGCGTGTACCGGCTACCCCGAATGCAAGACCACCAGAAAGCACGTGAAACCCACTGGAGCCAAGTGCCCCGAATGCGGGGCGGATGTTGTCGAAAAAGTCACCAAGAAAAAGAAGATCTTCTACGGTTGCAGCCGCTACCCGGAATGCACCTTCGCAACGAATAAGCGACCGTTGAGTTCACCATGTCCCACATGCGGCAAGGTAATGGTGCAGCAGGGGAAAGGCAAAGCGAAGTGCTTGTCCTGCGGAGTCGTCACGGTACTCAAGCAGCAAGAGGAATCCGATGCAGCCGACGAGTAGGAAGGCGTTCAAACCCGACTACGCGAACAGGGTTCAGGCGGTGCGTGGGGCGATGGACGTGCGTGGACTCGACTGTCTGCTGCTGTGCGATCGCAACAACATCCGCTATCTCTTTGGCTTCACCGGTTCCAACGCGTGGGCCATAATTACGCCCGAAGGCTCATCTTTCTTCACCGACTCACGCTATAACGAGCAGGCGCACACCGAAGTGGTCGACTGTGATATCCATATAGCCGCCAGGGGCCTGCCGGACACTGCCGCTACTCAATTACGGCGATGTGGTTCCGTCTCCGTTGGATTCGAGTCAGACACAATGACCGTGTCGACTCTCCGAACACTGGAGAAGACGCTCCATGAAGCGGCGCCCGACCTCGTCCTGGTGCCACTGCAGCAGATGGTCGAATCGGTCCGTGCGGTCAAGGAAGAATCGGAGATTGCGGCTATCTCGGCAGCTTCAGTCCTTCTCGATGGCGCCATCGAGCATGCCCGGAAGGTCGCCCATGTCGGCATGACCGAGCAGGAGCTCGCCTGGCAGATCGAGCGCTGGCTGCGTGAACACGGCAGCGGCCCCATGCCCTTTCCCCCCATCGTGGCCGCTGGCCCGCATTGTGCACACCCGCACGCGTCCCCGGGCAATATCGAGCTTGGACCTGGCGAGCCGATACTGATCGACATTGGCGCTGTAGTTGACGGCTATTGCTCCGACCTTTCACGAACGCTGTTCGCTGGTCAACCGAACGAAGAGATTGAACGCGTGTACTTCACAGTGCTGAAGGCTCAGCAGTCAGCTATCGATGGAATTCATGCCGGCATGACCGCGCCCGAAGCTGATGCCTGCGCCCGCGATGTCATACGGAATGCCGGTTATGGCAACTCGTTCGGACACGGCCTCGGGCATGGCGTTGGACTGGCCATACACGAGCGCCCGACCCTCAGCAGCCTGTCCCGTGACGTTCTGAAAGAAGACATGGTTTTCACTGTTGAGCCGGGGATTTATCTACCGGGACTAGGTGGTGTTAGAATTGAAGACACTGTCGTGCTGCGTGGCTCGGGAGTCCAGCAGCTGACACGCAGCGGAAAGCGTGATCCCGTGTGTGCTTCCTGCTAATACCGCACCCTTGGCGCTGACACGGTCTCTATCGAAAGGAGCTAGTGATGATTGACGCAGGCGAACTGCGCAAGGGAATGGCCGTCGAACTCGATGGCAAGATCTATCAGATAGTCGATTTTCAACATATCAAGATAGGACGGGGCTCGGCCCAGGTAAAGCTTCGCCTCAGGGATATCGGCGGCGGCGGTGTCATAGACCGGGCTTTTCAGGCTACGGAACGGTTCAACCCGGCATTCGTTGAGCGTCGTCCCGTGCAGTACCTGTATGCCGACGGGGATATGTACAACCTCATGGACACTGAGACATACGAGCAGTTCACGATTACGGCCGACCAGATCGGCGATGGCGTGAAGTATCTGAAGGAAGGCCAGACTATCGAAGTGCTCATGTACCAGGGCAACGTTGTCAGTGTGGAATTGCCTGTTGCGGTCGAACTGAAAGTCGCCGAGACAGACCCTGGATTCAAGGGTAACACAGCCTCAGGTGGCACCAAACCGGCGATAATGGAGACCGGCGTGAGCATACAGGTGCCTCTGTTCATCACTGTCGGCGACGTGCTCAAGGTAGACACCAGGACAGGGAGCTACATCGAGAAAGCATCGTGATTGCAGTCGACCTCCACGTCCATACGTGCTACTCCTTCGACGCCAATACGTCGCCCGACGACCTCGTACTCGCGTGCCGTCGTGCGTCCATTGACTGCGTGGCGATAACGGACCACGGCACAATGAAAGGTGCGTTTCGCATGAGGGACGATGGCCGCCTGCGCGTCATCATGGGCCAGGAGGTCCGAACAACGCACGGAGAGTTGATTGGACTCTTTCTGAACGAGGAGCTGCCGGGTTGGCTGTCTCCGATGGAGACAATCGACAGGATCAAAGGCCAGGGAGGACTTGTGGTGATTCCCCACCCACTGTTGCGTGGCCCGTTTTCCCCGAACCGCACCATCGGCACAGGACGAGGAGCCGAGTTCGTTCCCTCCCCAGAGGCGCGCAGACGTAATCCACTACTGACGCACGAAGTCGTCGCCGCAGTTGATATCATCGAAGTCTTCAACTCGCGCTCACCATTCAAGAGCACCTGGCAGGCTGTCGAGCGCTTTGTCGATGCACGCGGTCTGCCACGCTCGGCGGGAAGCGATGCGCACACGCCCGGCGAGATAGGCGCGGCGTATGTGGAGATGGACGACTTCACCGATGCGCTGGGATTCCTTCGATCTCTGTCCGGGGGGCGCACGTTCGGCCGTCGCACCAGCCCGTGGCTGCACGTTGTGAGCACACTCGAGAAGCTGCGGAGGAACAAGTGCTGAAGCTCGGCTGGATGTCCACCGGCCGGGGTCCCACTTCGCTCGCGCTGCTGCGCGCAGTATGCGAAGACATCGATGCAGGCAACCTCAACGGCCGAATCTCATTCGTTCTGACCAACAGGGGACCGGGAGAGGCCTCTCAGAGTGACACCTTCCAGGAGTTCGTACGTTCCAGGGGATTGCCCCTGGTCTCGGAGTCCTCCAGGCAGTTCCGGCAATCGTACTCCGGCGATGACTGGCGCACAGCATTCGACCGGACGATGTCCGACCAGATTGAACGCTACGACTTCGACCTCATATTCCTTGCCGGCTACATGCTCATCGTGAGCGATTTCTTCTGCACCCGACACCTGTTGCTTAACCTGCACCCGGCACTTCCCGGAGGACCTACCGGCACATGGCAAGAGGTAATGGACGAGCTGGCCACGACTGGTGCGCGACGAACAGGCGCGATGATACATATTGTGACGCCTGAACTCGACCGCGGGCCTACGGCCGCGTATTTCGCCTTCTCGCTCGAGGGCGAGCCGTTCGCATCGCTTCGCGAAGCCGGCGACATGACTGCCCTCGCCGCAGCCATCCGCGAGCACGAAGTCCGACGCGAATTTCCTCTTATCCTCTCAACGCTACGGGCATTGGCTAATGGTGAGATAGTCGTTTCTCATAGGCGCGTCTATGACGCAGGAGGCACCTTGCTTCCTCAGGGTCGCGACCTTACAGACGTCGTCGATAGCCTCATCGCCGGGCGATAAGACGCAGGCTTCCTCCAACAAGCCCTTATCCGTTCCGACACTCCGCATGCAACGGTACCTGCGGAATACCTGCGTCTTAGCCTGACGGGTCGTGAATACAAACGACGGCGTGCGCCCGTAATCTGACCCGCGCGTAGCGGCAAGCCCGAAACCACGCTGTTACGAAGGGGCTTTCGTCAGTTCAGTGCGTAAAGAAAAGGGCCCGTCACACGGACGGGCCCTTTATTCATGTTGTCAGGAGACCTACGGCACAATGGCCGTGTCGGGATTGAGGATGTTGTTGGGGTCAAACGACTTCTTGATGTCCCGCATGATATGCTTCAAACGATCGTCGGTATAACGATCAAGCAGGTAGATACCCTTCTTACCGATACCGTGCTCCGCCGTCACGGTGCCGCCAAGACGCATCGCGACCTCGTAGACCTCGTCTTTGATGTCCTTGAGCAGACCACGGTCGGCGACGTCTTTCATCAGGATGTGATGCAGATTGCCGTCTCCTGCATGTCCAACCACATAGATCCGTGTGTCGTATTTCTTGCCTATCTTGTCGACTTCGTCCATGAACGTGCCGATATCGCCGGGCGGCACTGCCGTGTCGAGAGAGTCCGCGTTGGGAGATACTGCGCTCTGGACTTCACTGCGTATCTTGAGGATGTCTGCCTGTTCGTCGCGTCGTTCTGCGATGAGAGTATCGACCGCATTGTGGTTCTGGCAGATCTCAACGACCTGTTCAGCCTGCGTGAACACCTCGTCCTCGTTTGCGCCCGAGAGAATGATGATGAGGTAGGCGGTTCCATTCTGAGCAGACCAACGCATGTTGAGATACTTGGCAGTGATGTCGACAATATCCTTGTCCATGTATTCGATAGCAAGCGGGATCACGCCCGACTGCAGAATGGCCGGAACAGTGTTGATGGCGTCGTTTCGGTCATCATACGAGATAACGAGAGTCGCGGTGCCGGGGAAGCTGGGGTAAAGCCGCAGGATAACCTTGGTCACCACGCCCAGGATGCCTTCGCTGTCGACCATAAGGTGAAGAAGAGGCATGCCGGTGTTGTTTTTCAGAAGCTTGCCGCCGAGCATGACAATCTCACCCGTCGGAAGCACGACCTCAAGTCCCTTCACGTAGTTGCGCATAACGCCGAACTTTACGGCGCGCGCACCGCCCGCATTGCATACAGCGAGGCCTCCGAGTTGCGCTCCTTCATCGCCCGGATGAGGTGGAAAGGACATGTTCTCGGCTTCGGCTGCCTGTAGTAATTCTCCAAGCGTCACGCCCGCCTCTGCAACAGCCATCATGTTACGCTTATCTATCTCGATAATCTTGTCGAAGCGCTCCATGGAGAGGATGATGCCGTCCTTCGTCGGTATAGCACCGGCCGCCATGCCGGTGCCTCCACCGCGAACCCAGACAGGAGTGTTCTCCGTATTCGCCAGCTTGAGGATTTCGGAGACCTCCTGTGAATTGGCTGGCTTGACAACGATGAGTTTGTCGGCTGCCTTCGGCATCATCGCCGGAGGTGTAGCATCGACAGTGTATGGCTCTATCTGGCCCTTATCCGTGATGACGTAGTCCTTACCAACGATTGCCTCGAGGGCCTCTGCTGTGACCATGATTAACTCCTTTGCCGCGCCTCAGCCGCCAGCTTCGGAACGACTTCGTACAGGTCGCCGACTATACCGTAATCGGCTACCTTGAATATTGGCGCCGAAGGGTCGGAATTGATGGCGAGTATGACATCGGAGTCGCGCATACCAGCCAGATGCTGAGGGCTCCCCGACAATCCGACTGCAATGTACAACTTCGGTTTGACCGTATTGCCACTGAACCCGACCTGGTGTCCCTTTTCCATCCATCCTTCATCGACGACGGGTCTCGTGCAACCTACGACTCCGCCCAGGGCATCCGCAAGGTCGGCCAGGACTTCGAAGTCCTGCGCCTGCTTCAGCCCCCTGCCTCCACACACGATGATTTCGGCTTCAGCGATGTTAAGGCCGCCGGCGCTTTCCTTACTGACGACCTTAAGGACTGAGTCGACGATATCTGCTTCCTTTTTCACGACTTCGCCGGTGCGCGACGCATCGCGCGCAAGCGGCTTCATCACCTTGTAGCGGACTGTGGCCATCTGAGGTCGGGTCGTAGTCCTAATATGCGCGAAGATGTTGCCGCTGAAGGCAGGCCGTATTTGCACGAGGTTGCCTTCATCACCAATCTCGAGCGATGTACAGTCGGCGGTAAGACCTGTGCTGAGCGCCGACGCGACGCGTGGCGCGAGTGACCTGCCGAGGTGTGTAGCACCGAACAGTACGGTCTCTGGTTTTACCTCGTTTACGAGTCGCACGATATTGTGCTTGTAGTTAAGCAGGTCGAAATCCGCCAGTTGAGGATGATCGATGTAGTAAACTTTCTGTGCGCCGTAGTAGAAAAGCTCGTTTATCTCATCCCCGAGATTGTTGCCGAGCACAAAGCCGGACACCTCGATGCCCAGTTGCTGCGCCAGTTCAGTGCCTTTGCCAAGCAACTCGTACGAAACAGGATGAATCTTGCTGTCACGCTGCTCGGCAAAGACCATAAGGCCCTTGTAATCTTCGTTCATTTCGCACCCCCGAGGACTCCGAGTTCTTGCAGGACGTCCGCAACTCTAGCTGCAGATTCCGCAGGACTCCCGCGGAATACTTCGCCCTTCCGCCCCTCCTCGGAAGGTATGACAACCTTGTTAAGTCGCGTGGGCGAGCCTTTCAGTCCAAGATTGGCCGGATCAGCCACATCGGCGATATCGGCAGCTCCCCACTTGGTTACCTCGGCCTTCCTGGCTCTCATCTTGTCCTGAAAGCTTGGAAGCCGCGGCATGTTGAGATCCTTGGTGACGGTCAGGAGGACCGGCAGCGGCGCCTCGATACCGATGCGGTCGTCTTCCATCTCAGCCACAACCGTAATACTCTTCTCATCTGCGTCGCGTATCTCGGATACGTACGCAACATGAGGTATGTCCAGCCAGTCGGCGATCTCAGGTCCAACCTGTCCAGTATCGCCGTCGACGGTCTTCTCTCCACATATGATGATGTCGTACTTGCCCAGCTTTCTGATGGCGCACGCGAGCGTGTAGGACGTTGCCCATGTGTCCGCACCCGCGAACTCCCTGCCCGCCAGCAGTATCCCGCAATCTGCCCCCCTTGCGAGACTGTCACGGACGGTTGATTCAGCCTGTGGTGGACCCATGCTGATTGTGGTGACGGTTCCACCGAGTTGTTCCCTGATTTGAATAGCTGCCTCGAGTGCATGAAGATCGAACGGGTTGATTTCTCCCGGGGCCGAACTCCTATCGATTCTGCCGGCCTCCGTGTCGAACTTCACACGCTCCATGTCTGGCACTTGCTTGATTGGGACAATTATGTCAGGCATTGAGGTTCCTCCACGAGAAGAATGGGTACAGTGAGTTGCTACACGTGTTTATGCTGCCTCACCTCCTTTCCGCGTCGCAGCGAAAGCCGCGTGCGAGACAGGGGGGTGCGTTCAGCAACGGTCTGGGCCGATGCCGTGACACGAACCCGGTATGTGCTGGAATCAGTAAGAGGCACCATCTTACCCGTACTGTGCGGGCATATTAGCACACATGCCCTCGTGGATAACATGGGTATAGACCGATTTCACAGGAATGAGTTGCCCGTGAGGCGGGCACATTTCGACAGAGCCCTTTCTTCTGCCCCGGTCTATCCTGCGACCCCGGATAATGAACCGTACTAGTCACGGCGGCCGGTGTTGATGACCAGCCACCAGAAGACCACCCCGATAAAGATAACGAGAAAGACCACGACAGCAAGACCCACTTCACCGAGACCCCAGAAGCGCTCGGAAGCAGCAGCTTCTCCGAGCAACCCTCCGCCGGGCAACCAGCTTATGAAGCTCATTTTTTCTCCGGCTTACTCAATATGTCGTCTATGAGGCCGTACTCTTTGGCCTGATGTGGGTCGAGATAGAAATCACGGTCGATATCATGAGATATCTTGTCGACCGTCTGACCGGTGTGAGCAGCCAGTATGTCCCGGATCTTCTCCTGCATGCGCATTATCTCTCGCGCCGCAATCTCGATATCAGCAGCCTGGCCTTGTGCACCGCCGATAGCCTGGTGCAGATGTATGGTCGAATTTGGCAGCGCGTATCGCTTGCCCGTAGTCCCGGCGCACAGCAGCACTGTACCCATGCTCGCCGCAAGCCCCACGCATATGGTGGACACGGAGCATCGTAGAAGCTGCATGGTGTCGTAAATCGCAAGGCCGGCACTTATCACGCCGCCCGGCGAGTGAATGTACAAACTGATGTCCTTGTCAGGGTCCTCCCGGTCAAGATACAGCAACTGCGCGATGATGAGATTCGCAATCTGATCGTTGATGGGTGTTCCGAGAAATACGATGCGCTCACGCAGCAGCAGCGAGTAGATGTCGAAGACACGCTCGCCGCGTGCTCCGGTCTCGGTAACGGTTGGGATGATAACTTGTCCTCTGCTATCCATGGTCCTCCTCACCCTCAGGTTCGGTTGTCTCTTCCGG
>CAZKHH010000024.1:16916-22461 GCA_964552485.1 uncultured Dehalococcoidales bacterium
CTTCCGGAGCAGATTCCTGCTCCTCTGCTTCACCTGTCACGATGCTGACAAGCCGGTCAATGGCCCGATTGGTCTCAAGTCGACCGGCTATCGATCTCCTCATTTCAGGCGAACTCACATATTCCCGCATCCGCTCCGGGTCCTGTGTGCCTGCGAGCAACTCTTCAATCCTATTATCCACGTCCTCATCGCTGATTTCAATCTGCTCGGTCCTGGTAAGCTCCTCAAGTATCAGGCCGTTCACGATGCGCTTGTATGCCAGTGGACGCAAGTCCTCGCGAATTTCTTCCTGCGTCTTGTTGGCCATCTTAAGGTAGTCCTCGGTTGTCTTGTACCCGTACCGTTGAGCCTCGTTCCTGAGAAGGTCATCGATTTCACGCTCTTCAAGAACGGGGGGAAATGCAATCTGCGCCTGCTCCGCAACGGCGTCGAGCGCCTTGTTCACAAGCCTGTTGCGCGCTTCATCTCTTGCCCTGGTCTCAAGGTCGGAACCGATGCGCTCTTTGAGCGCATCAGCCGTGTCGAACCCGAAGCCCTGCGCTATGTCGTCGTTCAGTTCAGGAAGCTCCTTTGTGCGCACCTGCTTGACTGTTACGGTACAAACAGCTTCCTTACCCTGCAGTTCCTCCACACGGAAGTCGTCCGGAACCGTCAGAGTGAACTCTTTCGTCTCGCCGGCAGACATTCCGACGAGGTTCTCCGCAAAGCCGGGGATGGGACTCTGCGACGCCTCGATAACCTGATACGTCACGTCCTTATGGTCGAGGAACGGCTCTTCTCCTCCGGTGGTCGCGTACACGTCGATCGTGACCAGGTCGTCGTACTGTACCGGGCGTTCGACCGGGGAGACAACGGCCTGGCTCTCTCGTATCCGGTCGATCGTCTCTTGCACCTGCTCCTCACTGACCGAGGCCTCTTCCGGAGCCACCCGTATCGACGCATAGTCTCCCAGTGACACGGTCGGCAACAGAGGAACAACAACCTTGTATGCCGGCGGATCGCGCTGCTCCAGAGAGACGCGCGGCATGGCTATCGGATGGACCTCATGTTCCTGGAGTGCCTGCTCGTACAGGTCCGGGAACATGTCCTCGATAGCCTCGTCGGCTATAGCCTCTTTGCCGAGGAATTGCTCGAGAATGTGACGCGGGGTCTTCCCTTTTCTGAATCCGGGCACCTCAGCCTTCCCGGCAAGCTTGCGGAATGCCGCATTCTTCGCCTTCTCAAATTCCGCTTCCTCAGACTCGATGTAGAGCTCTGCCTGGCGACGTTCGATTTCCTTCGATGTACTTTTCATTACTGTTGCGTCCTGTCTATGCGCTGCCGCTTGATCGACAAATTGAGTTCATCCAGTTGAGCAGGGTCGACCTCCGACGGGCTGTCAAGCATGAGATCAACCGCGTTCTGGTTCTTCGGAAATGCCATTACCTCTCGTATACTCGTTTCCTCCGCCAGTAGCATCGCATGCCGGTCGATACCGGTCGCAATACCGGCATGAGGCGGTGCGCCATACTCGAGAGCTCTCAGGAAGAAACCGAATCTATCGGCAACCTGCTCATCGGTGTAGCCGAGAAGGCGGAACACCTTCTCCTGCAGTCCCCGCCGGTGTATTCGCACACTGCCGCTGCCCAATTCGTTACCGTTGCAGACGAGATCGTAGTGGCGACCCTGCACTCGCTCCGGCGTTGTGTCAAGAAGCGCCATGTCTTCTTCTCGCGGCGCAGTGAACGGATGATGCATCGAATCCCATCTGTTAGCCTCGGCGTTCCATTCGAACAACGGGAAGCCCAGTACGAAAGCGTAGCTGAATTCGCTCGGACTCGCCAAACCGAGGCGTGAGGCCATCTCGCGCCGCAGAGAGTCGAGCACCTTGCAGACCACAGCCTCTGCA
Source organism: uncultured Dehalococcoidales bacterium (assembly GCA_964552485.1). GTDB lineage: Bacteria > Chloroflexota > Dehalococcoidia > GIF9 > AB-539-J10 > SKVJ01. Next base: position 18,805 of record CAZKHH010000024.1, read on the forward strand.
TCCGCCACGATAAGTATGAGGTCGCCGCTCTTCGCCCCGAAACGCGCGAGCATATCCCTCATCTGGTCGTCCTCCATGTGCTTGCTCAAGACCGAACGAACAGAGTCGCAATCGGCGGGATTCTCCACCTGGACCGTTATCAATCCCTTGGCGCCTGCATTCGTCGCTCGCTCGATCAACTCATTAAGCTGCGTCTTGCTGTAGCTGGCGAGGCCCGGCACGCATATACCGCGGACAACGCCGCCTGCTGCAAGCGTCGACTGAAAGATGCCGAATCCGGTCGTGCCGGCGATATCGCCTATGTCCTCTATTGTCATGCCGTACCGGAGATCCGGTTTGTCGGTCCCGTACCTGGCCATCGATTCGGCATACGTAAGTCTCGGGAACGGCTGGTTGAATGACGCTTCAGGTCTGACCTGTCGCATGATCTCCACGGTCAGCCGCTCCATCAGGTCGAGGATGTCTTCCTCCGAAGCGAAGCTCATCTCCAGGTCGAGCTGGGTGAACTCAGGTTGTCTGTCAGCCCGGAGGTCCTCGTCCCGGAAGCACTTCGCTATCTGGAAGTAACGTTCAAAGCCCGCGACCATCAGTATCTGTTTCAGTTGCTGGGGCGACTGGGGCAGGGCATAGAACTTGCCGGGGTTGACCCTGCTCGGCACGAGGTAATCACGTGCGCCCTCAGGGGTGCTCTTAATGAGTATCGGCGTTTCGATCTCAAGGAATCGTTCTTTGTCCAGGAAGTCCCTGGTAACCTTGACCATCCGGTGCCGCAAGGCGATGTTCGCCTGCATGCGCGGTCTGCGCAGATAGAGATACCGGTAGTCGAGTACCAGGTTCTCATCGACATCGACGTCCTCGTTTATGTAGAACGGCGGAGTTGGACAGTCATTCAGAACCTCAGCAGTGGAGACGACTACCTCTACCGAGCCGGTGTCAAGTCTCTGATTCTCGGTGCCAGACGGTCGTTGGACAACCGTGCCTGTTATTCGAACCACGGTTTCAGGGCGGAAGGACTGCACAATGTCAGCGGGCGTGGCTGCCCGCTCCGGATCGAACACGACCTGCACAAGTCCGGTACTGTCGCGGAGGTCGAAGAACACCACGCCTCCATGGTCGCGCCGACGGTGTATCCATCCGGCGAGAGCGACTTCGCCGCCGATATGTGTTGAGCGCAGGTCTCCACAGCTATGCGATTTCAGCAAGAAATGACTGCTCCTGGCGGTGATCTTCAAACCCGCCCACCATGCGCACTCGCGCCTGGCTCCCCCGGCCCGATGCTCTGCGGGGAATTATGCAGGTCCGGTCAGCCCGCTTCACCGACCGGTTAGTTCTCGTCTTCCAGCAGAATCTCGGCGGCGATGCGCGCTGCCGTCTCAGGGGGAATACGACACTTCTGCTTGCCGCCATCCTCGAGAAACTGTTTCCGCTCCTCGGGGTCCATCGTGTCGTAATCACGGCCCATGAGCAGCGGGCGGATCACTCCACACATCGTGCTGCCGAACTCGTTCTTGAACGTCTCACAGTACCGGTATACCTTCTCTCGGTACTTGAACATTTCTTCATTAGCCTCGGGCGTGCTCCAGGCCGGGTCGTACAGCTTATCGCGACCATACGCCAGACCGAGCGCCATGAGGCCTCCAAGGATGGCGCCGCACGTCTCCTTGCGGCTCATCATGCCCGGCATGAACGTGGCCGACTTGAGAAGCTCACGGCCTCCTTCAAGGCCAAACTCTTCCTGTAACGCGGCCAGCGTGCCCTGAGCACAGTTGACCGACATCTCCTCATAGTCGCCGGCCTTCTTCGAGACTCGTTCGATTCTTTCTTGCTTGGACTCGGTTGTACTCACGAGCGGGCACCTCCTTCTAAATCTGACAACGCCGCGCGAGGCGGCGTTGACCCGAAGTCACGAGTGAGGATATTGTACACCAATTCACTCCTGTTCAGAAGGTGGCGGAGGTTCACACATGCAGGCCACGCCCACTCGCCGTCAGGAACGGCTCTACCACGACTGGTTACTACCCGATGAGTCAAAACAGGTTCGCACAGAAATACGCAGCTTCGTGGACAGTCACGTGCTGCCCGTCGCGGACGCACTTAACACCACGCCGGAGAGCGTACAGGCGTTCCCGCGCGGGCTGTTTCAGGCTATGGCCGAACGGCGTCTGTACGGAATCCCGTTCACCGCTGACGAGGGAGGACGAGGACTGCAATTCCCTCTCTGTGCCGCTACTGTGACGATGGAGGAGCTGGCATACGCAAGCGACGGCCTCGCTGCGATATACGACGATCACTGCCTTCTGCCGGGCATCGCGTTGATGCATGGCGACGGCAACATCCGTGACAGATACCTCCGGCCTCTCATCGACGGGTCGAAGATTGCCTGCATGGCCATCACCGAACCGGAAGCTGGAAGTGACCTCAATGCGGAGACCATCAAGACCCGTGCGACACGCAATGGCCACTCCTACGTGCTTAACGGGCACAAGCGATTCATCACCAACGCGCCTGTCGGCGATTTCGTCACAACACTGTGCACGATGGACGACAGACTCAGCATGCTGGTCGTGGACATTCATGCGCCCGGCGTCGTAGTTGGGGAACCGGACCTCAAGACAGGCAACCACGCGCAACTCACGGCCGACGTATGGTTCAACAACGTGCAGGTACCCGCAGAGAACCTTCTCGGAGAAGAGGGACGAGGGCTTCGTATCGCACTCGGGGCCCTTACGTGGGGGCGCATCGTTATCGGTGCTTCCGGCGTGGGGATGGCGCAGGCTGCTTTCGACGAGTGCGCAGCCTACATGGAGGGGCGGGCAATGTTCGGCGGCAGGCTTGCCGATATGCAGCACTGGCAGTTCCGTCTCGCCGAGCGGGCAACGCAGATAGCAATGGCACGGGACCTGTGCTACAAGGCAGCGTTGCGGTATGACCTGGGCGAACGTTCACCTGAGCCCGAGATGGCCATGGCCAAGTACTACGGAACGCAGGTAGCGGGGGATATGGCGCGGGATGCCGTCCAGATTTTCGGCGGCCTGGGTTTCATCACCCGGCTCGGCGCAGATGGCACGGCCTGCCGCGTCGAGCAGATATACAGAGACTGTAAGGTAGCAGAGATCTACGAAGGCGCCAACGAGATACAGAAGCGCGTCATCGCGCGGCAGATATTCGGCAAGACCCTGCGGTAGACGCGCAGGCCTGCCGCTGCAGCACGCTCATGAAGGGAGATAGCGATGCAACAACCCACTGAACGGACACAGGACCGCCTCTACCACGGACTGGGATTGCCCCCGGAGGTGGAGGATATCCGCGCCCGCGTACGCGAGTTTGCGGCAGGCGAAGTCGCGGAAGCTGTACCGGAGATGGAAGAGCGCGCCGAGGGCTTAGACAATTTCCCGCGAGAGCTTTTCGAGCGCATGGCCAGGCTGGGCCTGTTCCGCATCCCCTTTGCAGCCGGGGAAGGCGGCGCGGGCCTTTCCAGCCCGATGCTTGCCACAGCCATCGTCATGGAAGAGCTCGCATACGAGAGCAACAGCCTTGCGGTCATCTATGATTGCCAGTGCGTCCTCGCAGGCAGAGTGCTTCAATACGCCTCGGAGGAGCTCAGGGATTGCTATGGGCATGCTAGTCCACAAAGCAGTGCACCTATGGTTTGAACGC
>CAZKHH010000025.1:0-22056 GCA_964552485.1 uncultured Dehalococcoidales bacterium
CGTTTCTTGACCCCCCAACCCCCGTACGCTACAATTTCCTGTTTGCATGCCCGGTGGTGCTGGGCATGCTTGTTTACGATATGCATCGCTAGAAGGAGGGACGGTGATTTGTATGCGCTGGGACGACATCTTCTTATAGAACTCAAGGGCTGCAACGCACAATTGCTCGATGATCTCCAGTACCTCAAGGAATGCCTCCATTCAGCAGCAGTCCGTAGCGGTGCCACAGTTGTCGGTGATTCCTTTTATCATTTCTCCCCCCAGGGAGTCAGTGGCGTTGTGAACATAGCCGAATCCCATCTCTCGATTCATACGTGGCCGGAATGCGGCTATGCAGCGCTCGACGTGTTCACCTGCGGCGATACGGTCCGACCCGAGGAAGCTGCGCGCCTTATCATGGAGTCTCTTGAGGCAAAGGACTCGTCACTCGTCGAACTGCGACGTGGTCTGCTGGAGCCGAGCACGCTGAACAGTGCGAAAGTATGAGCGATAACGTACCCGACAAACGTACCTGGTTTCACGACGGCCTGACGCCGGACCTCGGCATGGTGCACAGGGTTGAGACTATCCAGTACACAGGCAGGAGCGACTACCAGGGCATCGAAGTCATGCGGTTGCGGAGCTTCGGCACTTGTCTGGTTCTCGACGGCAAGATACAGTCGAGCGAGGCAGACGAGTTCATCTATCATGAGGCACTCGCGCAACCCGCGATGATGTCGCACCCGGACCCGCGCACAGTCCTTATTGCCGGAGGCGGCGAAGGGGCCACGCTGCGAGAGGTGCTGCGCCATAAGTCTGTCGAACGTGCGATCATGGTCGACCTGGACGATCAGGTCGTATCGGTATGCCGCGAATACCTGCCTTCGTTCAACGCAGGAGCGTTCGATGATTCACGCGCAGAACTCGTAGTTGGAGATGCGCGGGAGTTCATGCAGCAGAGTCGCCTCTCTTTTGATGTCATAATCATCGACCTTCCCGACCCGCTTGAGGCGGGTCCGGCACAACTGCTCTACACTCGGGAATTCTACTCGTGCGTGCGGAATCGACTCGCTGAAGGCGGAATCATGGCCGTTCAGTCGGAATCGTCCCGCTGGTACGACTTGCAGGCCTTCGTCGCAATCGTCAACACGCTTCGCGCCGTGTTCACCTTTGTCTCTCCATACCAGGTCCATATCCCTTCATTCTCCAGTCTGTGGGGTTTCTCGATCGCGTCCGATACGGTGCAGCCGACGCAACTCGATGCTGAGGAAATCGACCGCCGGATCGTCACGAGGCTCTCATTTCCACCGCGTTCGTATGACGGGGAAACACATCGTGGCCTGTTCTCGCTGCCACGCCATATCAGGTCGTCCATCGACGCCAACAACGTCGTCCTTACCGACGAACACCCGCTTGCGGTGTACTGACAGCCCTCGCCGCCTGCCCTCCTTTTCCCCTGTCACCCGCCCGATGATATAATGTCCGACATTCGCGATGGATGTACTGGCCTCCCTGAACCCCGCACAGAGAGAGGCCGTCCAGACCGTTGGCGGCCCCCTCCTCATTCTCGCCGGTCCCGGTAGCGGCAAGACGAGAGTCATAACATCACGCATAGCACACCTTGTCTCCTCGGGATTCGACCCCCACAACATCATGGCGGTCACGTTCACGAACAAGGCCGCGCGCGAAATGCGCACTCGTCTCCAGCTGCTGATGCAAGCAGAGTGCTCCCGGCTCACAATCGGAACCTTTCACGCGATATGCTGTCGCATCCTCCGAACGGACGGTGAACCGGTAGGCCTCAGTCCTGGCTTCGTGATTTACAACGACGACGATCAGGTGAACCTCATCAAGCAGGCCCTCGTCGAACTGAGTCTCGACCCCAAGCAGTATTCGCCGCGGCTCATCCAGGCTTCTATCAGCGCCACGAAGAGCCGCCTGCTCTCGGAGCAGACTCAGTCCCAAGGGGTCGACAGCTACTTCGAGGAGATAGTGCAGAGGGTTCACGAAAGATACCAGGCGCTTCTCGCACAGAGCGATGCAGTCGATTTCGACGACATACTGCTCAAGACCGTACGGCTGTTCCAATCGCGTCCCGATATTCTCGCCAAATACCAGGAACGATACGTGCACGTCCTGGTGGACGAATTCCAGGACACAAACCTCGCTCAGTTCGAGTTGGTCAAGCTGCTTGCGGCACGTCATAACAATCTTTGCGTCGTGGGAGATCCGGACCAGTCCATTTACTCCTGGCGCAGTGCCGATGTGCGAAACATTCTCAGCTTTGAGAACGAGTATCCGGACGCCCAGGTAGTCCTGCTGGAACAGAATTACCGCTCTTCCAAGACTATTCTCAAGGCCGCAATGCAGGTTATCTCCGGCAACGCATTACGGAAAGACAAGACTCTCTGGACGGCCAACAACGAAGGCAAGCAGGTCGTGCTTGCCGAGTGTCTCAATGAGAAGGACGAAGCGCAGACGGTTGTCAGCATAATCGACAAGCTCGTACAGCATGATGGCCTCAGCTATGGCGATTGCGCCGTCCTGTACCGCGTGAACGCTCAATCCCGGTCGCTCGAAGAAAGCCTGCTCCGCTATGGCATTCCGTACCGCCTTGTCGGAGGGACGCGGTTCTATCGAAGACAGGAGATCCGCGACATCGTTGCCTACCTGAGAGTCATACACAATCGCGATGACAGCGTCAGCCTCTCACGCATCATCAATACCCCGGGCAGGGGTATCGGCCAGGGAACGCTGAGCAAGTTGCAGGCGTGGGCTACCGAAAGGGATATCTCTCTCTTCACCGCACTTGAGCAGATGGTGAGGGAGAAAGACCTCCCTGCCAGGGCAGCGAACGCGCTCAACCGGTTCCTCGATCTGATGACCACGCTGTTCGAGCGCAGCGAGCGGCTCTCTCTGCCCGGGCTCATCGAAGAGATCCTCATCCAGACGGCGTACAGAGATTACCTTATGGAATCGGAGGATGGAGATGAGCGATGGGAGAACGTACAGGAGTTGAAGGGCGTTGCCAACGATTACGCGGACTCTGCACCCGCGCAAGCGCTGCCGGCGTTTCTCGAGAAGGTAAGCCTGGTCTCCGATGTCGATGAGATGGAAGACGAGTCGGGCTCCGTCACGCTAATCACGCTGCACCAGGCAAAGGGGTTGGAGTTTCCTGCGGTCTTCATCATCGGAGTCGAGGACGGTGTGCTGCCTCATCGCAAATCATTCGACAATCCGGCCGAGATGGAGGAGGAATGCCGCCTTTGCTATGTCGGCATGACACGGGCACAGCAGTACCTCTTCCTTACGCGAGCCCACCGCAGGAGCCTCTTCGGCAACGGGCTTGCGAACCCGCCTTCGAGATACCTTCACAGGATCAGCCCCGACCTCATCACTACGCGAGGTCTGTGGGAAGAAGACAGCGTCGGCATGACCGGAGCGGTCTACGCACAACCTTACTCGTACGGGATGTCCGACGACGAGTTCAGGGTCGGCGACTGGGTATTCCACAAAAAGTTCGGCCAGGGCGTGGTAATGGACTGCTTCCCTGACAGGAACGACCTGGTTATCACCGTGTCGTTCGAAGAGGCGGGAATCAAGCGACTCCTTCTCAGCCTCGCACAACTCGAGAAGATCGAGCGCAGCATCTCCTGAAGCGGGAATCTGCCATGAACGCGGTCAGCATCAGGCAAGGCCTTCTGTCGTGTCCTCGTTCGCCTGGAACAATCATCCAGGGCAGCCAAGGCTTTGATTCGTGTCGGTTTCTACGAGAATCGCCTCACTTCCCACAGGCTGCGACTGTCCTTACCTCGCAGTTCTACGTCGTTGACATTTTACACGTAACCGTGTAAGCTTGACTCACGTGGATGTCCGAATTCTCTCTCCCGACATTTCATCGCGCATCGCCGCTGGAGAAGTCGTCGAGCGCCCCGCATCGGTCGTCAAGGAACTCGTTGAGAACGCACTTGATGCGGGCGCGACTCGCATCGACATCGAATGCAGATCGGGAGGAATCGACTTCATATGCGTGGCCGACGATGGTGCCGGCATCCCATCGCACCAGGCAGAACTTGCGTTCGAACGGCACGCAACCAGCAAGATACGGACGCTCGACGACCTCGTAAATGTGGGCAGCCTGGGCTTCCGTGGAGAGGCGTTGCCGAGCATAGCCGCGATTGCAGACGTCGAGCTGTCCTCGAAGACGCGCGAAGAGGAACTGGGAACGTACCTGTACCTCCACGCGGGCAGAGTCACCCACAGCGAATTGCGCCCCCGTGCGCCCGGCACAACGATCGCGGTCCGCAGGCTCTTCAAGCACTTCCCCGCACGACTCAAGTTCCTGAAATCGGAGGGAACGGAGAACAGCCACAACGCGCAGGTCGTCACACAGTACGCGCTTGCCTATCCCGGGATTGCATTCAGTCTCTTGCTCGAAGACAAACGGGCTCTGCGGACGCCGGGCAGCGGCACGCTTCGCGATGTCGTTGCGGGCATCTACGGCTTGGAAATGGCTCGTGCCCTGATGCCGGTCGAATCGAGCGTCAATGGCGTACGCATCTCCGGACTCGCTGGCCCGGCCTCGCTATCACGGTCGGGACGAAGTCACCAGAGTACATTCGTCAACCACCGCTGGGTACGCAGTCCGTTACTGCAACGCGGCATTGAGGAAGCGTACAAGGGCCTCCTTCCAGACGGACGGAATGCGGTTGCGTTCATCGACGTCGAGCTTCCTCCGGACCTCGTGGACGTCAATGTGCATCCGGGCAAGGCCCAGGTGAAGTTCGCTGACGAGCAGCGCATGTTCCGTTGCGTGCGTGATGCACTGAATTCTGCTGTGCGCGAGGGTCCCGTTGCAGCACCGGCACACCTTGTCTCACCACCAGCCAGCGCATTCAGTCAATCGATGTGGTCCGTCTCGGAATCCGCCCCCTTTACACAGTCCTATGCTCCTGGACCACCAACATCCTCACAGGGTTCCAAGGCGCTTCCCCCGCTGCGCATACTCGGCCAGGTCCGCACCACGTATATCGTGGCCGAAGGCCCGGACGGCCTCTATATCATCGACCAGCATGCGGCTCACGAGCGGATTGTGTACGATCGTCTGTCACAGCAGCGCGCCGGCGCGAAGTCTGAGGTACAGGGGCTGCTTGAGCCGTTGACGATCGACTTCACTCCAGCAGAAAGCACCACCCTTGCTGACCTCCTCACCGGCCTCAACGAGCTCGGCTTCGAGATGGAGCATTTTGGAGGGCACTCGTACCTGGTGCGGAGCGTGCCTGCTCCGCTCGCAGGGATGAACGCTGAGGACGCGATAAGGCGGATAATCCAGGATATGAGGAGCGAAGCAGCGAAGGCTGGTCGCGATCGGCTTCTCGAGTCGGTGGCGTGTCACTCGGCAGTCAGGGCCGGCCAACCTCTCTGCTTCGAAGAGATGCGCGAACTGGTGAGACAACTCGAACAGACACACGAGCCCCGAACGTGCCCGCACGGCCGGCCAACCGTCATCGTCTTGGACTCGCCGCATCTCGAGCGTCTCTTCGCACGTCGCGCATAGCCTACAATTCCGGCCTGCTCGCCTTGCGCTCGTGGTATCGTTGCAGCCGGACCATGGAACGGGCAGCGTGCCGGATCGAGTTGTACACAGCGATGCCCGAGCGATAGCATTTCTCCTTCGCCTCGATCGCCCATTCATAGTGCTCGGGGAAGGTCAACATCTGCATGGCAACCACGACAGGCTTGCCAAAGTCCGTGTGAGCCCTCACGATGTCGTCATTCAGCTTCGACCATATTTCCCTGTGCCGTTCCGGAGGCGGCACGATGAGCCCAAGCGAAAGGTGGACAATCGTAAAGTCGATTCCGTCGTACTCACTGAAGCCCTGCAGTATTGGGTAGTAGCCCAGTGTCCACGCCTCGGCGGACAGGTCCATCGGGTTGTTGATAATCGTGCCGGCTTCTGTCCCGAGCAGGCGGGCGGTCCGTTCGCGCAGTTCATCGGGAAAACGGGGCATGACCAATCCCTCTTTGGATGCTTCGTCCCCGGCAAGGACGGTCGCTCCTCCTCCCAAGCCCAGTAGAGCGACACGTCGACCAAGCGGCCTGTCGTGGAATGAGAACGTGACCGCCATGTCTATCCATTCCTCGATGGTATGTGCCCGCACTGCATTTACCTGCTCGAGCAGGCCGTCCCAGACTCTGTCGGCTCCCGCGAGCGAACCAGTGTGGGAAGCCGCCGCGCGTGCACCCGACTCAGAGACGCCGACTTTCAGAATCACGACCGGTTTGCGGCTTGCGGCGCGTTCAAGCGCCCGCTTGAATCGCGAGCCGTTCTTGACTCCTTCGATATACGCGAGGATGATACCCGTCTCGGGATCATCCGCCATGTACTCCATGAGGTCCGACTCGTTGACGTCGCTTGCGTTCCCATAGGAAACGACTTTGCTGAAGCGGACGCCCCGCCGGGCAGCTTCGCGAGCGACATAGATGGCATTACCTCCACTCTGGCAGATAGCGCCCACCGGACCAGCCTCAGCGCACAGGTCCGACAGGAAGGAGACGCCGGAGCCGGGGGCGTAGACCCCCATGCAGTTCGGCCCGACAACGCGGATGCCATGCTCCTTCGCAAGCGCGAGCATCATGGCCTCGAGCTCGACCCCTTCGGGCTTGCCAAGCTCGGAGAAACCGGATGTGAAGAAATGAACCGCCTTCACGCCCTTTGCGATGCAATCCTGCATCAACTCAATCGCCCCGGAGGCCGGGATGGCAGAAATCACGTAGTCAACCGGTCCGGGGATGTCACGCACCCTCGGATAGACGGTCAAGCCGCGCACCTCGCCACCTTTCGGATTCACAGGATAGAGACTCCCTTTGAAGCCGCACCGTATCATGGCGTCGAGGTAGCTTGCCCCTCCCAGCAATCCTACACGGCCACTGGTTGATACTCCGGCAATGGCAATCGACCGGGGATGGAATATCGCATCAAGACTTGAATCCACCGTCACACTCCTCTCCGGCTGATGGTGCGCTTTCAGCCAGTCAATCCATTATACCGCCGACACCGTCCCTGCTTCCCATTCACAGACTCAGCCGTATGTGTAATCGTATGGTACACTGTACGGTTCACGGAACCGGTCAGGAGGCTATGGCATGATACGAGCAGCGATAGTCGGCGCCACAGGCATAGTGGGACAGCAATTCCTCGTGGCGCTCAAGAACCACCCCTGGATAGAAGTGAAGATGCTTGCGGCCTCGGAGCGTTCTGCGGGTCGCAGCTACAGGGATGCCATAACCGATCCCGGAACGGGCGCTCTGCGCTGGTTCTGCAGCGAGCCTCCCGTAGAAGAGGCCATGGATATGCCGGTTGTCAACGCCGCCCAGTTGAAAACGGGCGACGTAGATCTCGTGTTCTCAGCCATCGAGTCAGACCCTGCCAGGACGCTTGAGCCGCAGTACGCGGCCGACGTGCCCGTCATAAGCACCGCCTCCGCATTCCGGTACGAAGATGATGTGCCGATACTGATACCGGGCGTCAATTCTGACCACGCCCGCTTGCTTCAGATCCAGCGAAAGAGGCGCGGCTGGAAGGGTTTCGTGACGCCGATACCCAACTGCACGACGTGTGGACTTGCCATCACGCTCAAGCCGCTCTACGAGACATTCGGGATTAACTCCGTCTTCATGACGTCGCTCCAAGCCATGTCAGGCGCGGGCAGAAGCCCTGGCGTTATCGGGCTCGACATTCTCGACAACGTTATCCCTTACATCCCTGGCGAGGAAGAAAAGGTTCAGCGCGAAACGCAGAAGCTGCTCGGCCGACTTGAGGGAGACGCGATCCGCCCCGCTTCCTTCGGAGTGAGTTGCACGTGTACGCGGGTCGCTGTCCTCGAAGGGCATACAGAGGCGGTCTTCGCGTCGACCGTCAAACCGTCCGACGTAGAGTCCGCAATGGCGGCCATGGTCAAATACAGCGGAGGCCAGGATGTGTCGGGCCTGCCGTCAGCGCCCCATAGCATGATTGTTGTCGATCGCGATCCGTTCAGGCCGCAGCCGCGACTCGACCGCGACAACGACGACGGGATGGCGACAACGGTCGGCAGGCTGCACTCCGACCCGGTTCGAGAGAACGGTCTCAAGTACGTCCTCGTGTCTCACAACACGAAGATGGGGGCGGCAAAGGGAGCGGTACTGGTCGCCGAGCAGTTGATGCGCGACGGTTACATAGGCTGAACCGAATCCGAATCATCGCAGACCGGCTCCATCCGGCGTCTGTTAACGTGGAGGGAGAAGATGTCGGGTCGCGAGTAATGCCCTGCCACGTCGAGCAACTGCTTTTCTCCCATGATCCGATTCAAGTCGATGTCCGCGTATACAATCGTCTCGCACCCGTACACGGGACCTGCGAGAAATCTACCGTCCGGACCTATGACCGCGCTACCGCCCACGCACATTTCCTCCGGGAAGGATTCGAGCTCTGCCTCCAGTGGGAAACCTGCCGGAAGCATCGCTTTCGTAAGGTAGCTTGCCGCTGCCACGACATACACACGACCTTCGAAGGCCATCGCGCGACACGCGAGCAGGAACGTCTCAGTAGCGCTCGGCCACACAGCGGCGTGCACTTGCTCGCCCGCCGCGTACATCGCAAAACGCGTGAGCGGCATCCAGTGTTCCCAGCAAATGAGTCCACCGAGTCGACCCTGGGCTGTGTCGAACACCGACAGAGTCGAGCCGTCGCCCCTGCCCCATATCATTCGCTCGTGATACGTCGGCACAAGCTTTCGATGCGTGCCGAGGAAACACCCGTCTCTGTCGATGAACGCCAGTGAGTTGTATAACGTGCCGGTTCTGCTACGCTCGTGTATGCCCATCACCACAGCGACGCCGGTCCGCCCCGCTGCGTTACAGAGGCGGTCAATCACCGGACCGGGCACATCAACGGCATTACGATACAGGAGCGCGTACGCCTCCTTCGCAGGCCGATAGTTCCAGCGAGCATCAGCATTTGTCCAGACCGGATAACCGGGAATCCATGCTTCAGGAAACACGGCGAGCGTCGCTCCCCCCGCGGCGATCTCCTCGATAAGGCGACACGCCTTGTCAACGGTGGCCTCCCGGTCGAGGAAGACAGGTGCCGCCTGTACGGCAGCAGCTTTGTATGCAGGTAAGACATCGCCTGTATTGGGTCGCACAATCATGTGCATCACTCCCTTGGGCCTGATTTGGTACACCGGACCTGCGGCCATGCCGTCCAGGCACGCCCGCCAAGTATAGGTGCGGGACAGGGGACGGTCAACGCCACGATGCCCGTTATCCTGAGGGCGCGCATGCACGTTATAATACTGGTTCGCGCATTCGTGCGATAAGGGGCGCAGCAGTGGATAAGCAGACAACAAAGATCCAGATAGAAGTACCCCCGGACCTCTTGGAGGCCGTCGAGGCCCAGAGCCGGGCTCGTGAGGAGACTGTCAGCCAGTTCTTCTGCAGAGGAGCAGAGACACTCTTGCGCCGACACAGGGAACGCCGCATGCTTGAGGAGTACGTGCTGGCACGCGAGAAGATGCCCGATCCGGAAGAGGTTGAGAAGGCCCGGCGTGACATGGACGAAGAGGGGCCCGGGAACGACTCAAGCGATGTCTAACGATAAAGGCGCGGCAATAGCCGGTACAGCACTTCCGGTAGTTCCGTGACCGTATAGGCAACCTCGCACTTTCCCGCGCCATACAGCGCTTCCTGCGGCGTGCCCACCGAGACGGTGACCACGTCAACATTCTCTCGACGGCACAGTTCGAGCGCCTGGCGTACTACGTATGTGTTCTTCGGATGTCCGTCGGTGAAGTGCAGTACGAGTTTACGGCGGGCAGTCTGTCCTCTCAGCCGCAGGAAGGCCGCAGCGATAGCTTCGCCTGTGGGCGTTCCCCCTTCACTCCAGACACCACCCAGCGAAAGAGTCCTCGCCGAAGACGCGAGCCGAGTCAACTGAACCGGCGCCCCGGGATGAAGTCCGCCACTGGTATAGGTCAGCACTTCATACCAGATGGAAGGCTCAAGTCCCCGCAGCGCCTCGGAGACGACGCAGGCTGCCCTGTTGACCGTGGACATATGCGACTTCATGGACGCGGACACGTCTATCAGAAAGATAAGTGCCATAGAGCTGCGGTGGTGTCTGTCCCGCAGCTTGAAGACTGTCTCCTTGCCCGATGCAACGCGCGAGAGGCGCCGCCCATCGAGTTTTCCACGGCGCAGGCCGTAACGCCAGCGGGACTCGATTTCGTCGAGTCGACGAAACAGACGTCTCACCGCAGTTATCTCCCTGGCCACTTCCTCCCTGACGCGGTCATATGCGTCCGCTTCGAATTCCGCATCTCGTACCAAGGTGTCCGCCGCACGGACTCCAAGGTCGCGCAGGTCCGCGGTAACTCGTACTGCGCCAGCGGGCATGGGTTCTCTTCCGTCATCCCTGTCGCCATCAGCTTCGCTGGGCTGGTCCAGCACATACGTGGAAAGGTCTACGATGCTCCCTGCTTCCGACCCTCCCAACACGTTCCGCCGCATCCTGGAATCGACCGACTCGTGCGCCCGTCCATCCTCTAGTCTGTACCCCGCATCCGGCAAGAGGGCTTCGAGGAGGCTTCCCGGACCGGAAGGAAAACAGCGCAACCAGCGCCACGCCTCAACCGCAAGGGACAGGCGCTCGCGCGCGTCGGCGATGGACGCGTAGAGGAGCGCGTATTCACTCAGTCTTCTCACGGCGCACAGTAGCTCCGCATCCGCTCCAGGCCCCGGTTGCTCTGCGTAGAGGGCTGTCGCTAACCACGTTTCGAGTATCGCATAGCGTGTAGCAAACCAGTGTTGCTTCTCTCTTCTTTTCTTCAGCAGGGGTAAGACCAGCATCCGCGCCCGGGCTTGCAGGTAGCAGCCCAGCGAGTGGGAAAGCTGGTTGAGGCGAACTGACACATAGTAGTCTTCGAGGGCGTGGTGAATGGCAACCAGTTCCCGCTGTTCGGCTGCGTTGAGGCCCGTCCACCCGGCACACCTCGCTGTATCTACCGACAACTCGCGGAACCCGGCTTCGCGTATCGCAATGCCGACGATGCAGTCGACAACGTCGTCGGGTATCGGCGCGCCGAAGCCGGCAAGCAACCGTGGGTCGAGAACGACCGGGACAGACGATGAGGCCGCACATGGCGACGTATCCGTGAGCCGCGACTGGACAAACTCCGCCATGGAGGCGGCGCCGCCCAGCACAGAGGAGAGCTCGCGTGAGCGGTCATAAGACCTGTCGATGCGCCAGTAAGGCGACAATACAACGCCGCGAGGCATAGCCGACCTAACTCTCATCCGGGCGGGCCACGAAGGGTTCGTCTTCGACCCATTGGAGTGCTTGAAGTGTAGCCTTCTCCTGGGCAGGGTCATCAATACCGAAGACGATCGCGGTCTCGACGGCTTCTCTGAGCGTCGCCCCGTCCAGTATTTCCTCCGCAGCCACCAGCAGTTGCCGGGTCGATATCGGCACCGGTCGCCCCGTCTTGCGAAGCGTATGCGCGAATTCCGTCAACTTCTCAGCCGTCCGCGATGGCACTCCGTGTGCTTGCAGAATGGCTGCCTCTTCACTGCGCGGCGGATAGTCAAGTCGGATCGTCCGTGGAAAGCGGTCTTTGAGCGCCGCGTCAAGCGGGTTGACACCGTAGAATTCCTCTCCCTCGTTCAGTGTGGCGAAAAAGACCACGCCGCGCGCAACCCGGACTTCGTACGTCAGATCGTCGCTCCACATCGACCGTCTCCAGTCAAGCAGTCCAAGAATTGCGTTCAAGACCTCGGGATGCGCCCGATTGATTTCGTCGAGCAGCACAACGCACGAAGGCGTCTCAACGGCATGGACGAAACGTGCCTTCCGGTACCACGTCTCGCCTGCGGTGAGCCTGTCCTTCCCGAACCATTGCTCGGCATCTACAAACGAGCCACAATGGACTTCGTAGAAGGGCCGATCCCAGCGGGCCGCGAATACTCGTGCGAGGGAGGTCTTGCCACAACCCTTGGGACCTCGGATGAGCGCATTGACGTGCTCGCCCGATTGCGACCGTTTAGCCACCCGTCCGAGTCGCTTCCGGTTCTCCGCCGAAACCCAGAAGTCCTGCTCGTCAGGTGGTACCGACAGCCCACTGACACGGCCAGGGGCGGAATGGTCCTGGAATGCTTCTCCGTCAGGTGCGATCATCTGGCCTCCCGGGCAAATTCTACGCGCAGACACCCCGTGTGCCAAACGTCGCTCAGTCCACAGGGCTGATACGCCGGGGAGCGGCCAGCGCGACGAGAAGGCCGCTCGCAGCGAGGGCGCCGACCAGCATGATGAGCGTCGAGTCATAGCTACCCGTGATATCGTGCAGGTACCCGGCCAGCCACGGACTTATGGCGCCTCCCACGGAGAACCCCAGGGTCACCATGCCCTGTATGGCGCCATAGGATTTACCATGAAACAGGTCTGCCACCGCCGCAAATAACACCGGCGGCAGCATGCCCATCCCGGCGCCAAATGCCACTGCGAATACGTAAGCCATCCACGGGTCCCCGCCATCGCGAATGAAGAACAGGAGTATCGCGCCTCCGAGAGCGAGTGCACATCCTGGGAGGTATACCTTCTCCCGACCAAGCCGGTCCGAAAGCGAACTCGCGAGATTTCCAACCACGAAGGTTGCTCCGAAAATGCTGTAGACCGAGGCTGCTGCAAGAGGGGTATATCCGGCGTCCTGGAAGAAGTAGACCTGGTGTGCGATAGCCACCTTCTCTGCCAGTCCCAGCTGACAGAACCCGGCGACCCACAGCATCCAGAATTGCGGCGTTCGCATGGCGCGCTTGAGCGTCCAGTCGATCGAACGCCATCCGGCTTCAGTGGTGCCGGTCCTGGTATCAACCTTGTACTGCTTACTGGAGCCGGTTGTCCGTGCGCCCGAAGGTGCGATGCCCGGCGCACGCCTGATGACGATAAACACCAGGGGAATGGAAATCGCGGCCACTGTAGCCGCAGTGATGATGAACGAACTCTGCCACCCGAAGGTTGTGACGAGGTGCTGCACAAGCGACGCTGATACGAGGCTCACGCCGAAGCCACTGCCAAGGATGGCGAAGACGAATCCTCGTTTGCGACCGAACCACGGAGTGATAATGGCTGCCATGGGAGTTATACCGATCATGGCGACTCCACAGGCGGCAACCACGCCGAACAGCAGGTAGAAATGCCATTGCTGCGTGGCAAAGGCACACAATCCGATGCTGATGGTCAGGATGACCATGCCAGTGGCGACCACGTAACGGGGCTTGAAGCGGTCGATCAGTCCTCCTACAAACGGCGACAGCAGTCCATAAACCAGGATGCTGAGTGAGAACATCACGGCCGTCCCGCCACGCGTCCACCCGAAGTCGTCGACAATCGCCGGATAGAACACGGAGAAACCGTTTCTCAGCGCGAACCCGCTGGCCATCACAAGGAAACCGACGCCGAGAACCGCCCAGCGCCTGCGTCCGTGGTTCCGTGGTGAATTCACTTGCGGTGTCAATGCGAGTCGAGCAGGGAAGCTGCCACAGTTATTCGCCGAAGGGCGAGCCAGTCTACCAGTCAGACGTTCAAAGCGCAATGCGAATACAAGGCGGCGCATGCGGGCCCATCCACTACGCGTCTCCCTGCTCACATTGTCTTCGGCAATTACCCTCTCTACAATGACACAGTCGCGCTGTCCCGGAGACGAAGGGCAGCGCCTGCAAAGGAGGGACACTGTGGGCACACTTGAAGAGATACGGAGCTTCATGGAAGGAATGGGGATACCCGGGCGCGACTTGTGGAGTCTGCCGGATTCGCCGCTTACTTTTCCCGATGGCGCTCACTGGAGGGTTGAAGTCTCGGGCGTTGAGCGTGCTTCCACGATGGAGGCCATGGTTGACGAAGCACGGAAACGCGACATCCCGGTACACAGGGCTATTGCGACTGTAGGAGGGTCGTCCTTTCTGGATGCGGCCGAACTCCGCGATATGGCACGGGTCGCGCGCGAAGCGGGCGTCGAAGTTATCATGGCAATCGGCCACCGAAAGGCGTGGGATGTCGGTTCGAAGGAGATGTCGACCTGGGAAGGCGGGATGTGGGGAGCGCGACTGCGCGGCTCCGACAACGTCTCCTACTGGCTGGCGGACATGATGCGCAACATCGATGCCGGTTTCCGGGGGTTCCTTGTGTATGACGAAGGCGTCTTGTCCATTCTCAAGAAGATGCGCGAGGATGGCGTTGTGCCGAAGGAGACCGTGTTCAAGTGCTCCGTCTTCGCCGGCCAGTGCAGCCCCGCCGGAGCGAGAGTGGTGGAATCGCTCGGTGCCAACACATTCAACCCTTCCTCCGATGTTTCGCTTCCCATACTTGCCGCAATCAGAAATGCGGTGAAGATGACCCTCGACGTGTATGTGGCGATTGTCGACTCCATGGGAGGAGAGTACCGCTTGATGGAGACACCGGAGATAGCAAGGGTCGCCTCTCCATGCTACTTCAAGATAGAGCCTGGAAAATCGGAGCCCGACATCTACAAGCCATGGGTCGAAGAGAAATGGCACGCCGACTTCGTGCGGGAGAAGGTGAAGATGGCGGACGTCATCAGAGAGATTATGACGCGGCACGCACCGCAACTGAAGCTGTCCGGTTGGAAGCCAGCTGACCTGTCGGTGCCAGTCGCATAACGAGTGGCGTGATATTGCTTCGAGGGGACCCAAAGATGCTGCCGGAGAGAAGTTGTGTCTCCACTTTGCCCCTTGTAGGACAATTGCCTACAGCCAGTTGAGCCCTCGCTCCTACAAAGACTGCGGACCAAGGTACTGTCGCGGGAATACAGCTCCGGACTTGGCTCATCTATAATCGACGGATGCGCCATATGTTCGCGCGAGGCTACTTCAACCTGGTCTACAATCGGCTGTATGACAACACGACCGCGCGTCTGATTCGCTACACGCAGGTGCAGGAACAAGTCGCCAGCCTTCTAGAAGCCGGTCACGGCGACAGGGTGCTGTGCGTAGGCTTGGGCACAGGAAACGAGCTGGCGCATCTCTGGAACGCGACTGCCGGACTGGATATCACAGGAGTCGATTTCTCCAGTGCTGCGCTTGCCCGGGCCCGCCGCAAGAGCAAGGCTCCGCACACCTGTTCGTTCATGATGATGGACGCGCACTGCCTCGGTTTCCGGGACAACAGTTTCGACCGTGTGCTCGCATATCACGTCACCGACTTCCTGGACTCGCCCGAGTCGGCAAGCGGTGAGATGCTCCGGGTGCTTAAACCGGGAGGCAGATTCGTGATCAGTTATCCATCCAGAGAGGAGGGTCTCGGGTTTGGAATTGGGCTGCTGACATACAGGACCGGACTCCGCACCACAGGGTTCGGACAGAGAGTCCGCCAGCTCCTCTCCGGGTTGACGACCGGACTCGTATATCTGCCTCTGCTGCTGAGGCCACATCGCCGGTCCTATTCCCGGAACGAACTGGAGAGGCTACTGCACGGCCTGGGCGCAGGAGTATCCACCGTTGACGAGGATCCCATCTACCATGATCACATCGTCAGCGGAAGAAGACTGACAGGAGGAGCATCGAGTGAGACCTGAAGATACACACTTCGACAGATTGACTCCACAGGAACTGTGGAAGCGCTATTGCGGCTTTCTCGACCTCAGCATCGAGGACTACATGGCCCTCCAGAAGGAGTTGCTGCTCGACCAGATCGACAGGGTCTCGGAGAGCCAACTGGGCAGAAAGATGATGGGTGGTAAGAAGCCCGCGACGGTCGCGGAATTCCGCCAGATGGTGCCTCTGACCACATATGAGGACTACATGCCCTGCTTGAGCGAGCAGCAGGAAGATGCGCTGGCTTTCAAGCCGGTGCTCTGGTGTCACTCTTCAGGGCGCCAGGGACGATTCAAGTGGGTCCCGCACAGCGCCGACTTCCTCAAGCGCGCCAACAAGGCCTGCCTTTCCATCATCACGCTGGCCTCTACAGCAGAGCGGGGAAAGATCAACTACCGCCCGGGGTTCCATTTCCTCCTCGTCCTTCCACCCGCCCCCTATATGTCCGGATCGATGATCGACTCCATGGCGCAGTACGTCACTTTCAAGGCAATTCCGCCACGCGAAGGGGTATCCCCCGTTCCGTTTCAGCAAAGAGTAGCGGCCGGTTTTCAGATGGCGCTGCGCGACGGCGTCGACGTTATCGGAGCGATTGCGAGCGTACTGGTCAAGATGGGCGAGCAATTCGAGGAGCAGGCGCGGAAGACCCGCCTCAGTCCGGCCATGCTACATCCCGCCGTACTCGCACGTCTTTTCAAGGCCCGGGCAAGGGCAAGACGAGAACACAGGCCGATACTGCCAAAAGACCTGTGGCCCTCGAAGGCCATCGTCACGTCCGGAATGGACACGGCAATATACAAGGAAGCGATCACGCGGTACTGGGGTGCCAATCCTTGCGAGTTTTACGCCTGTGCGGAAGCAATGATACTGGCCGTCCAAGGGTGGAACAAGAACGGGATGTACTTCCTGCCGGACATCGCGTTCTACGAGTTCATTCCGCTGGCCGAAGTCGAGAAATGGATGGAAGACCCGTCGTATCAGCCTTCGACCGTCCTGCTCGACGAAGTGAAGGAAGGAGGGTTGTACGAGGTAGTCATCACACATTTCTATGGTATGCCCCTCCTGCGCTATCGAATGAAGGACCTTGTGCGATTCACGGGGATGCAGGACGATGAGACAGGGGTGACGCTACCCCATATGCGCTTTCAGCGGAGGGTCGGCGAGACAATCGACCTTGCAGCGCTCGCCCGCCTTGATGAACGTACGATATGGGAGGCGATTGCCGGCACGGGCATCCGGTACGCTGACTGGGCGGCCGTAAAGGAGTATGACGGTGACCAGGCTTTCCTTCGTCTCTACATAGAGCTGAAAGAGGATGTGTCGGCTGACTGCGTCGCTGCCCGGGTTGACGAACAATTGAAACGGATTGATGTAGACTATCGCGATATCGAGTCGTACCTGGGACTTCAGCCCGTGAGGGTGACGGTGCTGCCGTCCGGCACGTTCGACATGTACACAGAAAACCAAAGGAAAGCGGGTGCCGATCCGGCCCATCTCAAGCCGCCGCATGTGAACGCGTCCGACAGCACGGTGCAGGCGCTTCTTGAGGTGGCGGGGAATCCGACGAGAACTCTTTGACTCAGATAGGCAGCTTCGAATATGCCCTGCCGCCGGCAATCGCCATTGCCGTCGGACTGTCCATTATCGTGATAGTCGCCAAGTGGGCGCCCCCTTCACGAAGTCGTCAGGCTTTCACACTTATGGTGGCCGGCCTGGTCATCTGGGCAGTCACAATCCTGGGCATGCGTCTGAGTGCCGATCTGCGCATCGCTCTCGCGTGGAACAGGGGCGCGGCCGCTGCCATAATGTTCATGTTTCTCGGCTTCTACAATTTCTCACTCGAATATGCGGGCCCCTTCCGCCAACGGACTGTTCTCACTGTTGCGTATATCGCGGTGGCTGCTTTTGCCTTAGCATCCCCTTTCGGGCTCCTCGTTGAGGATCTCAGAATTGCGGAGTACGGCTACGCTCCTGTGCCCGGTGCCCTTGCCATACCCGCATCCGGTACAGCACTTATCCTTCTCCTCGCAGGAGTATATGTGCTGCTTCGGCGCTATCTGATGACTTCGTCGTACGAGGAAAGGAACCGGCTTCTCTATCTGGTGGTGGGAGCATCCCTGCCCCTTATAGGGACGCTCATCGATATCTTTACCAATCTGCCTCCCGTCGGCATCTGGACCAATATTCTCTTCTGCACAGTCACAGGAGTTGCCCTACTGGAATACCGACTTCTGGACATGCCGCATGTTGCGCGCCGGACCCTTACCTACCTTCTGCTCGGCATCATGGTAGCGTTGCCCTACGTCGGTGTCGTGTTCCTGCTTCAGAGATACGTTGGCGCACGACTTGAAAGCTTCTGGGGATACATCGTCTCAATCCTCATGCTCGCTCTCCTGCTGCGTCCACTCTACAGTGCAGCAAGAGAACTGGTAGACCGTCTCTTCTTCCGCGAGCGTTTCGACGCGCTGCGCGCGCTCGAACGATTCGGGCGAGAGGCCCACCACAGCGTCGATCTTCCCGATTTGAGCTACCGTCTCACACGGCTCGTAACGGATGCGCTTCACACCAGTTGCACCTGCCTGTTCCTTCCCTCTGATGATCGGAACAGCTTCGAGCTATTCCACTGTGAAGGACTTGAGGGGCAGCTACAGACGCATTCTCTGCGCAGCGATAGTTCGCTTCTGCGCTGGCTGTCCACCCACCAGGATATTCTTGCCTGTCGTTCGCTCGACATAGAGCCCCGTCTCCAAGGCCTTTCCAGCAGAGAGCGAAGGCTGCTGGATGCAATTAGCGCCAGGCTCATCGTCCCGATAGCCGCCCCGCGCGGCGGCACGCTGGCGGGGCTCCTTGTGCTCGGCCCGAAGGGCGCGACCGGCGATTACTCCGGTGAGGATCGGCGCCTGCTGGAGGCGCTCGGCACCCAGTTGGCGATATCGCTTGAGAATGCACGTCTGTACAGTGATGCGCTCCGTGCCAGGCGCGCCCTGGAACGCTGGCTCGACGGTATGGATGACAGCGTCGTCATCTTTGGTCCCGATAAACACATTCGCTTCACCAACAAGTCAGCCCGGGATAATCTGCAATTGCGGCCGGGGGATCCCTGTGACAAAGTGTTGGGCACTAATGAATGTCGCAACGACCGCGACGTAATCCGCTGCGCGCAGAGAGCAAACACGACTCTTCGACTGCCCACGAATGCCGGCGAGCGCCAGTTTGATGTCGTTACCGCGCAAATGACGGACCCTGACGGTCGGTCTTCCATGCTCAGCGTACTGCGGGACGTTACCGAACGAAACCGCTTCGAGGAAGAGTTACGCCGTTCACGGGAACGCATGCGCGAATTGGCCGCCCATCTCGAGTCAGCCCGTGAACAGGAGCGCGCGGGTATCGCCCGGGAGTTGCACGATGAATTGGGCCAGCTGCTCACAGCACTCAAAATGGACCTGTCTTGGCTCTCGCGACACGCGCAGGAGATGCCCGCAGGGACGCAGAGCAAGATCAGTGGGATGATGGACATGGTCGATACGACAATAGGGACCGTACAACGCATCTCATCCGAGCTTCGCCCCGGGATCCTTGATGATCTGGGACTTTCTGCTGCCCTGGAATGGCTCGCAAGAGGTTTCGAGGAGAAGAGCGGTATCCCGTGCGACGTGGACCTCGATGAGACGGTGGAACTGGAAAGCAGTGAATCGACCGCGCTCTTCCGAATCTGCCAGGAGTCGCTCACCAATGTCGCCCGCCACTCTGAAGCCTCCCGGGCGAAGGTGAGCTTGAAACGGGAAGATTCTGCCGTTGCCTTGACTATCTCTGACAACGGCCGCGGCGTTACCACGGAGGAGACGGAGCGCACGACGTCATTTGGGTTCATCGGCATGCGCGAGAGGGCCAGGGGGCTTGGAGGACAGCTCACGGTCAACGGTTCGCGCGGCGAAGGAACAACCATCACCGTGTCTATGCCGCTTCAGCACTAGCACACATCGCGCTCCTTGTCTCTGTTGCCATTTCGAGCACGAGAGCCAATGAATCGTAATCCTGATACATCGGCGGATTTCTACCGCCTGCACTCCGGCCGGTACGCTGACGTCGCACACGCTTTCGGTCAATCCGTCTATCTGGCGTCATCGCACGACTGGCTCAAGAACGATTGGGATCTGTTGCGCCGTGCTGAGGCACTCGCACCAGGTTTGCGCGCCCTCGACGCCGGTTGTGGGGCCGGCGCGCGCGATGTGCATAAACTCTGGTATGACGGCTACGAGGCCTTCGGTATCGACGCAGTGGAGGAAAACCTGGTAGTCGCCCGCAGGATGCATCCCGAGATAGCAGATCGACTGTCCATGGCAGACCTGCGAGAGCCTTTGCCGTTTCCGCCCGAAGAGTTTGACCTCGTCCTATGCAACGCAGTCATCCAGCATATTCCAAGAGAGGACACCTTCGCGGTCACACTTCCCGAATTGGTGCGCGTACTCCGGCGGAGAGGTGTGCTGCAATTGATGTTCAAGCGAGGCAAGGGGGTTCTGACGCTTCAAGACCACGACTATGGAGTGGAACGGTCCTTCCTTTTGTATGAAGAAGACGCGATATTGTCCTCCCTGGATGCGCTTGGGCTCGAACTAGTCGATACGCCGGAGGCTCCGGGCACCGTGCTCCATTTCACTGACACCAAGCATGCTCCCCACTGTGCCGTACACGGGCGGAAACGGTCGTGACGTCGTCTCACAAAGGCTCGTCAGGTCAGTAGGTCCCTGCCATCCCAGCCCTGCCTTTGCGCACTTCACGCCACCCTCCAGCAACTCTGGCTGCTCTCGCTCTATACGTGGCAGCCTTTCATCATTCCTGCGCACTTCAGTCATGACATCTCTTCTTCCGATGGCCGCAAGTGAGGCAAAGTCATGGCCGAGATTGTAGCCGAACGGGCTTCTCAGCACATACGATGATGTGCATTGCGCCACATTTCGTTGCCCGAGTATAATTGCCGCCCTGTGACGTCTATGGACAGCCTGGCTTATCGATGAGCGCGTCGCTTGCCCTTCTGCTTTCGATAGTACTCGTCCTTATTCTTCTCCGAGTAAGAATCCCGCCGGGACCGGCGGTCTTCTGCGGGAGTATTGTGCTTTCTCTTCTCGTCCTCGAGCCATCGCAGACACTCCGCCTCATGGTAACTGCGCTGACGGACGTCCAGACAATCAGGCTCCTCGCCATCGTAGTATGTGCCCTGGCACTGAGCAAGTACATGGAGTTGAGGGGAATGCTTGTGCGTCTCGCCACCGCACTTGAGACAATCGGCCCCAGGCTCGCGATCCACGTTGCTCCCGTTGCGATCGGGCTGATGCCGTTGCCCGGAGGAGCGCTCGTATCCGCAACGGCGGTGAAGGACCTTGTGCGTCGACTCAGATTATCAGCCGAGCAGGCAACCTTCATCAACTTCTGGTACAGGCACATCTGCGAGTTCGCAACGCCGGTATATCCCGGAATCATCATGGCGGGCATCTTCCTGTCGATCCCGTTGAGCTCCGTGCTTCTCCACCTCGCTCCCATCTGGCTGCTTATGATCGCCTTCGGCTCCATCGTGAGCATCCGCATCCTCCGTTCGGCGCCACCTCCTGAGCCAGGCAATGGAGAGAGCAAAGGCATCGTGCGCGAGATCGTGCACTCAGCCTGGCCGGTACTGGCCGTCATCGGGCTTGTCATCGCAGGACTCGATGCCGCTCCCGCGTTTCTTGCCACGCTTGTTGTCCTCCTTATCGCGCAACGCGCTTCACACGGGGAGCTTGCGGAAAGCCTGAGGACCGGATTCGAGCCGCACATTCTGTTTCTTCTGTACGCGGTGATGCTCTACAAAACGGTCGTAGAAGCATCCGGGGCCGCGCACGCCATGTTCGATGACATGCAGGCGCTGGGCATGCCGCCACTCGTCATGCTTACCGGGTTGCCTCTTCTTATCGGGTTTTCCACCGGTCTCTCGTCGGCCATGGTGGGAATCACCATCCCATTGCTCATGCCTTTCCTCATGCGAGGCTCCTCAATCGACGGCCCTTCATTTCTGCTGGCCTACGGAGCGGGCGGACTCGGATACCTGCTGTCCCCTCTGCACCTGTGTCTGGTCCTCTCGGCTGAATACTTCAAAGCACGGCTTGCCTTTGTATATCGCTACCTCGTGCCACCGGCAGTGGCCATCCTTATAGTGCTCTCACTTGTCCACGTGCTATTCGGTTGAGATGGACTAGAATTGTCGCCCGAGGTCCCGTCGCGTACAATGACACGACTCGACTGGACAGGGCAACCGACATGCGTACCACCAACCACTCGACCCGAACCTTCTCCCCTGATGCGAGACAGGGTGGCGTTGCATACTTCGCCGACTGGAAAGCAGGTCGTGCGTGAATCCATCGATCGTTCTTCTCCTGTCCATCACCTCCATCCTCATCCTTCTCA
>CAZKHH010000026.1:0-2300 GCA_964552485.1 uncultured Dehalococcoidales bacterium
AATTTTTTTCACATCTCCCCTATTTGCCAATTCCTCATCATCCTTGAATTGCCAAAGATACAGGACTGAAGCACTTCCCGTGCGGCACGCATCATCGTACCGCATGCTATAGTGCGGGCCAATAGACCCAAGGGGGCGGAATGACGGTGGAAGAGAACTCTGTACTGGAAGAGATCAAGCAGGCATACCCTGATAAGTTCACCTCGGAGAATCGCGTATTCGGCCGCATACATCGAGGCGACATAATTTTCGTCGCATCCGGTTGCGGCGAGCCGCAATACCTCGTCCGCGCATTGAATGAGTACGTATCATCGCACCCCAAGGGCTTTTTCGACACGGAGGTGATTCAGCTCTGGTCCCTGGGCCTTGCGCCTTACACTGACGACAAGTTCAAGCGTAACTTCCGCCACAATTCCTTTTTCATGGGTGAGAGCACACGCGAGGCAGTGAACAAGGGTTCTGCCGATTACACGCCGATATCGCTGTCGCAAATACCGCGCCTCTTACGAAGACGCGCCATCTCAATCGATGTCGCCCTGATACAAACGTCTCTTGCCGACCGGCACGGCTACATGAGCCTCGGGGTGAGCGTAGACATCGTCAAAGCGGCTACCGAGCTTGCGACCACAGTCATCGCTCAACCGAACACGCACATGCCGCGTATCCACGGGGACACGTTTATCCACATCAGAGACGTCGACTATGTGGTGCCGCACGACGAGCCTGTTCTGGAGTACAAACGCGGAGCCGGAGAAGAGGAAGATTCGGAGGTCATGGACTCCATCGGCAAGTACGTAGCGCGACTTGTTCAAGATGGTGACACGATACAGGTCGGATACGGTACCGTCCCGAATGCGATTCTTGCCAATCTCCATGACAGGCAGCACCTTGGCGTACATACCGAGCTGCTGACCGACGGGGTCGTGGAACTGATGAAGGCGGGCGTAATAGATAACTCCCGCAAGAGCCTTGACCGGGGCAAGGTGGTGGCCACGTTCTGCATGGGTCATCACGAGACCTACGAGTACCTGCACGACAACCCCGGAATCGAGTTTCACCCGGTCGACTACACCAACAGCGCGCTCGTGATTGCACAGCAACGGAACATGGTGGCGGTGAACAGTGCACTGGAGATCGACCTTACTGGTCAGGCGACCGCGGAGTCGATCGGCGAGCGTTTCTATAGCGGGATAGGTGGGCACTACGACTTCATGAGAGGGGCACTGCTTGCACCCGAGGGAAAGACGGTCCTCGCTATGCCTTCTACTGCCGCTAATGGAGAGGTCTCGCGCGTCGTTCCGGCTATCTCCGAGGGAGCCGGTGTGACGCTGAACCGTGGCGACGTGCAGTATGTCGTAACTGAGTACGGTATCGCATATCTCCATGGAAAGAACATTCGCGAGCGCGCCATGGAGCTCATCGCCATTTCGCATCCCAAATTCAGGCCATGGCTGATCCAGGAAGCCAAACGGCGAACGCTCATCTACAAGGACCAGGCATTCATACCTGGCAGGCGTGGCGAGTATCCGGAGGAGATGGAGACACACCGGACAACGCGGAGCGCCCTCGAGATCCTGTTGCGTCCGGTTCGCATCAGCGACGAGCCTCTGCTGAAAGACTTCTTTTACTCGCTTTCCGACCAGAGCATGTACCGTCGCTTCATGTCTGTCCGGAAGGACATGCCTCACGAACGACTCCAGGAATTCGTGGTAATCGACTATACCCGTGAGCTCGTCATACTGGCCTCGATTCAGCATGAAGAGACCGAGGAGATCGTCGGCGTGGGCCAGTATGGCATAGACGAAGCGACACACACTGCGGAGGTTGCAATCGCAGTGCAGGATGAGTATCATAATCAGGGTATCGGGACCGAACTCCTTTCGTATCTTACCCTGCTGGCCAAGAGACAAGGCCTGCTGGGCTTCACTGCTGAGGTGCTGGTCGAGAACAAGCCCATGCTGCGTCTCTTCGAGAAGGGGGGGTTCGATCTGGAGAAGCGCATAGAAGAAGACGTGTACGAGCTCAAGATGCTGTTCCGTGAGGTGCCAGAACGTGAAAGGTAGCGATTCCAGCATGAAGTATCTCTTTGAGCCGCGTGGCATCGCCGTCATTGGTGCATCCCAGACACCGGGCAAGATAGGGCACAAGGTGACGGCCAATATCGTCGCCGGCTCCTACAAAGGCCATATCTACCCGATCAACCCGCGCGGAGGCGAAATACTCGGCATTCCCATGTACAAGAGCCTGGCCGACGTGGACGGCCCGGTGGATGTCGCGACCATCATCGTACCGGCCGACAA
>CAZKHH010000026.1:2310-21986 GCA_964552485.1 uncultured Dehalococcoidales bacterium
GGCGCGGTTGAGTAGTGTGCGGCAAAAGGCGTCAAGTTTGTAATTATCATCACGTCGGGCTTCTCAGAGATCGGCAACGTTGCGGAGGAGCGAAAGATCACCAGCTACGCGAGGGAGCACGGGATGCGCGTGGTCGGTCCCAATGTGTTCGGTATCTACTCCGCAGCCGCATCACTCAATGCGACCTTTGGTCCTGCCGACGTGAAACGCGGTAATGTCGCAATCATCACTCAGAGCGGCGCCATCGGCATCGCCATGATTGGTAAAACAAAAGTCGAAGGCATCGGGCTTTCGGCCATGGTGTCGGTGGGTAACAAGTCCGACGTCGACGAAACGGACCTCCTTGAATATCTGACTTTCCAGGACGACGCGAAGGTCGTTCTCATGTATCTCGAAGGCGTCAAGTCCGGTGAACGCCTGGTTGAAATCCTCAAGAGAGCCACGCACAAGAAGCCCGTGATCGTCATCAAATCGGGTCGCTCCACCAGGGGCGCCCAGGCTGCGGCGTCTCACACCGGTTCGCTCGCCGGCGAAGACAAGGTCTTTGACGATATCGTGCGTCAATGCGGCGTTATCCGGGCCGAAAGCATCCAGGAGGCGCTCAACTGGTGCAAGTTCCTGAGTGACACGCCCATGCCCAAGGGCGAGGATTGCGTCATTATTACCAACGGCGGAGGCATCGGCGTGCTGACCGCAGACGCGTGCGAGAAGTATGGCGTGAATCTCTCCGACGATGTCGCCGATCTTAAGAAGACGTTCGAAAACGTCGTGCCCGCATTCGGTTCCGCCAAGAACCCGGTGGATATCACCGGTGGAGCGACGCAGGACGACTACGACAACGCGCTTGGAGCGGCATTTGAGAACGATAACATCGACGCGGTCGCATGTCTTGGTTGTCAGACCGCGGACTTCGATGCGCAGAGGTTCGCTGACATTGCGGAACAGCGCTACAAGCAATACAAGAGTGTGAAACCTGTCGTGTTCTCTCTCTTCGGGGGCGAGGAGGTTGAGTCAAGCATTGGTACACTCAGAGCAAAAGGGGTTCCGGTATTTCCCGACGTATACGAGATGACGTCATTCCTCGGCGCGTTGTACGCTGACTACCGCAACAAGACATCCGAATGGCCTGAGGCGCAAGAAGTGGATATCGACACCGGGGCTATCGATAGAGTAGTAACGGCCGCGCGCAAAGACGGGCGCCATTTCCTGCTTGCCCACGAGGCGCAGGAGGTGATGCGAGCTGTGGGAGTAACCGTGCCGCAAAGCCGTATTGCTCATTCTCCCCAGCAGGCTGTGCAGTTCGCCGACGAGATAGGCTATCCCGTGGTAATGAAGATTGTGTCGAAAGACATTATCCACAAGAGCGATGCCGGTGGCGTGGCATTGGACCTCGAGAACAAGAAGGAAGTCCTGGATGCGTACGAAGCCATACTTCGCAATTGCAGGGGGTATAAGGCAGACGCGGTCATCGAGGGTATCCAGGTCGACGAGATGATTCAGCCCGGAGTCGAGACAATCGTCGGCGCCCGACAGGATTCGTCATTCGGCCCCACTGTGATGTTCGGCCTGGGTGGCGTATACGTCGAAGTATTGAAAGACATCGCGTTCAGGTCTTTCCCTCTCAGCCGCGAAGAGACACTGACGATGATAGGTCAAATCAATTCCTACCCGCTCCTACTCGGTGTCAGAGGGGAAGCCAGAAAAGACATCGATGAGGTGGCGAGTGCGATCATTAAGATTGGATGGATTCTCAAGAAGACCAGCGCCATCTCTGACATTGAAGTGAATCCGCTGGTGGTATACGACCACGGCGAGGGCGTGAAAGCTGTCGACGTGAGAATCCTGTTGAGAGAATCTGAGGAGGCGTAGCAAATGAAGACCATCGTTGTGGCCTCAACGCACAAAAGCGCAGGAAAGACCAGCCTGATCGTCGGTCTCTCCAAGGCTGCCGGCAAAGCGTCGGGGTATATCAAGCCACTGGGCGATCGGCTTCTTTACCGCAAGAAGAGGTTATGGGACTACGACGCTGCCCTCGTGACCAGCGTCTTCTCACTCGAAGGGAATCCGGAGGAGATGACCATCGGCTTCGAACACGCAAAGCTTCAGTACATGTACGACGCCGACAGCATGAAGGACAAGCTTTCCGAAATGTTGACAGTCGCGAGTGAAGGTAAGGACTTCGTGTTCGTCGAGGCCGGCGAGACCCTTGCGTATGGTTCGTCGCTGCACCTCGATCCGGTTGCACTCGCGGCATCTCTCGATGCACGCCTGGTGCTTGTCGCCGGGGGCAGCGAAGGCACGATTGTTGATGACGTTGCGTTCGTGCAGCGCTACATCGACCTTTCTGGCGTAGATTTCGCCGGCATCATCATCAACAAGGTGCGCAACCTTGAGGACTACCGCAGTACACACCTCGCGGACGTATCCGCGCTGGGCCTGAATATCCTGGGAGTAGTTCCTTTTGAGGCCGAAATGACCAAGCTCTCGGTCGGACACCTTGCAGAGCGGCTGTTGGCCAAGGTGATAGCGGGCGAGCAGGGTCTCAGTCACAAAGTCAATGCCATCATGGTGGGCG
This sequence comes from uncultured Dehalococcoidales bacterium, assembly GCA_964552485.1. Lineage (GTDB taxonomy): Bacteria > Chloroflexota > Dehalococcoidia > GIF9 > AB-539-J10 > SKVJ01. The sequence goes on from CAZKHH010000026.1 coordinate 4,886, forward strand.
CTATGTCGACGAATGCGGCCATGCAGAATCCGTTGTTCAAGAAGGACGGAAAGCTTGTCATCACCGGCGGCGACAGGACAGATCTCGTGCTTGCTTCCATCGAAAGCAATACGTCCGGGATTATCCTCACCAATAACGTGCTGCCGCCGTCAAATCTCGTATCGAAGGCGCAGGAACGCGGAATACCGCTCCTGCTGGTGCCGTTCGACACGTATCAGACAGCGTCGCAGTTAGAGAACATCGACCCTCTGATGACCAAGGATGATACGAGGAAGATGGACCTGATTGCACAGATGGTCAAGGACCATGTGTCCCTGACTGACATCGTTGGATAGACCGTCACAACGGTGAATACCAGAGCGCCCCGGTCCAGGACCGGGGCGCTCTTTCGTTACAACCGGAGGACGTTATCCACCGCACCGCATTGCACCGCACTCATCCTTTAATGACCCCTAGAGGCTCTGCACGCACCACCTTCCTGCAGATGCCCGCTCCATGCACAACGTCCACTACTTCTGTGACATCCTTATAGGCAATCGATGCCTCCTCGGCAAGGCCCTTCACGTCGCCCGTCCTGACTGTGATCGACCGTCTCTGGAGCGACTCAGCTACGTCACTGCCACGACCCGTCTTCTTCGCGGCGCTGCGGCTCATGAGTCGTCCCGCGCCATGGCACGTGGAGCCGAAAGTCTCTTCCATGGCCCGCTGTGTTCCCACAGCAATGTACGAATATCGGCCCATATCGCCGGGAATCAATACCGGCTGGCCGATAGCCTGATACATCTGTGGTACCTCTGGATGGCCGGCCGGAAACGCACGCGTCGCACCTTTTCTGTGAACACACAGATTCAGTCTCTCTCCACCAACAATATGCGTTTCGAGCTTGGCGATGTTGTGAGCAACGTCATAAACCTGCCTGAGACCAAGCTTCTCGTACGTCGTCTCGAAGACCTCAGCAAGCGCCTCCCGCACCCAATGTGCGATGATCTGCCGATTACACCATGCGTAGTTGGCGGCGCACCGCATAGCGGCGAGATACTCAGTTCCCTCGCGAGCCTCAACAGGAGCGCATGCAAGCTGGCGGTCGGGAAGCGAAAGACCGTACTTCTGAAACACACGTTCCATGACCTTGAGATGGTCTGTACATACCTGGTGCCCGAATCCCCGTGACCCGGTGTGAATGAGTACAAGGACCTGGCCTTCGCGCTCGATGCCCATGATCCGGGCAGTTTCAGGCTCGTAGATGTCCCTCACCACCTGGACCTCGAGGAAATGGTTGCCTGCGCCGAGAGTCCCGGCCTGTGGCAGCCCGCGCTTGAGAGCGCGTTCGCTCACGGCAGAGGGGTCGGCGCCCTCCAGTCTGCCACCATCCTCAGTGACTGCGAGGTCCTCCTGTGAGCCGAATCCCTGTGCAACCGCCCAGCCCGCACCATCCACCAGCATGCGAGTCAGTCCGGCGCCGCCAGGCCGTATGCGGCCCTCGGAACCGACGCCTGCAGGCACATTCCGGTACAAACGTTCCATAATGCGGTCGATCCGGCTCGCTGCATCTGCTTCTGTCAGATCGCTGCGCAATAGTCGAACGCCGCAGTTGATATCGTATCCAACACCACCGGGGGACACTACGCCGTCACTGACTCTGGTGCCGGCTACACCACCAATGGGAAACCCGTAACCACGGTGTATGTCAGGCATAGCCATCGAATGCCCCACTATGCCGGGGAGGAATGCTACATTGGCCACCTGTTCGAGGGACTGGTCACGTTTGATTGCCTCCAGCATCGCCTCACTCGCGTACACGAGCCCCGGAACACGCATCCCCTTCTTATAATCAACAGGGATCTGCCACCGGTACTCATCTATCTTTTTGAGTTCCATGTCTCACCTCAGATATCCAGAATAACCTGTGCCTCCAGGGCGTCGCCTTTGCGACGCACAGCAGCCATGTGGTACGTGGCGGCCTTGATATCAAGGGTGGCCGCATGATGAACCGGATCGTAGACGGTTCCTTCGCAGTCAATCCGTACGCGCGTACCCGACAGGTCCCGCGTCCTGAAATGCGAGAACACAACGTGTTCCACCTCATACAGATACAACAACTCGTTCAGCCAATCCACGAGCAGGGTATCGCGACCGGACGACTCCACATCAACGGTGCGATGAAGCTCCCGGGCGGTCGGTGGATTGCGGAACAGGACTGCATTCAGTGCATGGCCGCCATTCACCAGCAGCTCTGCCATGGTACGGCCACGGACGAGGAGACCCGTATCAGCAGTATGTGACATAATGGTGTAGCGTGGCTCCGGCATCAGTTGCACCTCCGTCCACGAACCATGGTAGCACGAAGGCCGGAAGTTCCTGATAGGAACAAAACACGAGTGGCGACGATTGACCCGTGATAGGGGTTCTGCTAGAATCATCGTTCGGGGCGGTTAGCTCAGTGGTTAGAGCGCTGCGTTGACATCGCAGAGGTCACTGGTTCAAGTCCAGTACTGCCCAGTTAGTTAAGTGATACATAGATCCGGCTTCGATACGATGTGGTTAAAGCCGTCCGGGCCCTTGTCGGGTTCGGATGGTTGTGTTTATGAGGCATCCTGCGGGCCGGATGTCGGGAACGCAACCAGTATATGAACACCGGCGAACGTCTTGAGCGCATGCGTCATTCCGCGTCTCACGTGATGGCGGAGGCGGTCCAGCAGTTGTTTCCAGGCACCAGGTTCGGCATCGGACCGGCGATCGAAGACGGCTTCTATTACGATTTTGAACTGCCCCGGCCGTTGACCGCGGATGACCTGCCTGTCATCGAAGCCCGCATGCGCGAAATAGTCGCCGCTGATCTTCCGTTCTCCCAGAAAACGGTTTCCAGGGACGAGGCGCGGAGCCTGTTTGCTGACCAGCCGTACAAGCTCGAACTGCTCGACGACCTTGAGGACGAGAACGTGAGTCTGTTTCAGCAGGGCAGTTTCACCGACCTCTGTCGCGGGCCACACGTTGAATCGAGCGGACAGATAGGAGCTTTCAAGCTCACCAGGACTGCGGGTGCATACTGGCGTGGTGACGAGACACGGCCGATGTTGCAACGCGTCTACGGTGTTGCCTTCGCGAGTGAAGAAGAACTGGACGGGTATCTCGAACGCCTTGCCGAGGCGGCCAAGCGGGATCACCGCAAACTCGGGCGGGATTTGGACCTGTTCAGCATCCATGAGGAGATAGGCCCGGGGCTTGTATGCTGGCACCCCAACGGTGCGATGGTGCGCCAGTTGATCGAGGACTTCTGGAAGGCCGAGCACCATCGAAGAGGCTACGGTCTCGTATATACCCCACACGTAGGCAAGCTGGACCAGTGGAAGCAGAGCGGACACTGGGAGTTCTACAGGGAAAACCTGTATTCGCCCATGGAGGTCGACAACCAGCAGTACCTCATCAAACCGATGAACTGCCTCGGCCATATACTCATCTACAAGACCAGGGTACGGAGCTATCGCGAATTGCCCATCCGCATGGCCGAGCTGGGCACAGTATACAGGTACGAACGAGGCGGCGTGCTTTACGGACTGACCCGTGTGCGTGGCTTCACCCAGGATGATGCACATATCTTCTGCAGGCAGGACCAGATACAACAGGAAGTCATTCGAGTGATTGAGCTTGCACAGTTCATGCTTGAGACATTCGGTTTCACAGACTACCAGATGGTTCTCGCGACCCGCCCCGACAAGTTCGCGGGCACGGAGGCCGTCTGGGAGCAGGCCACCGGCGCCTTGAAGGCGGCGCTTGAAACGGTGGGACTGCCATACGAGATAGAGCCTGGCGGCGGGGCTTTCTACGGTCCTAAGATCGACGTCAAACTTGCCGACGCCATGGGACGCGGGTGGCAGGGACCAACGATACAGGTTGATTTCAATTTGCCGCAGCGTTTTGATGTCTGTTATATTGGAGATGATGGTAGCGAACATCTCGTTACCATGATTCACAGGACCGTTCTCGGAAGCATGGAGCGGTTCTTTGCATGTTTGGTCGAGCATTACGGCGGGGCTTTCCCGGTCTGGCTCAGTCCCATTCAGGCACGAATCATCCCGATTGCAGATCGACATATTGATTATGCGCGTGAGGTGGAGGATACTCTGAGACACTCAGGTATACGCACGGACGTTGATTCACGTCCGGAACGAATGACATCCAAGATAAGGGACGCACAACTGCTAAAGATACCGTACATGCTCGTTGTGGGTGACAAGGAAGCCGCTGCTGGTGGAGTAGCGGTTCGCCTTCGTACAGGTGAAGACCTCGGCTTGCGCACAATTGGCGAGTTGCGCAACGAAATCGCGGCCGCCGGGTCACCAGGGCGCAGCCTATGATGCGAGGTCGCGGTCGTCCCACCCCTCGTCCGGGTCCTCCCAAGCTACCTGTTAACCGGCAGATTCGCGCGCGCGAAGTCCGGTTAATCGGCGGCGAGGGTGAACAGCTCGGTACGATGCCCACGCCGAAGGCACTCCAGCTTGCCAGGGAACAGGAGTTGGATCTTGTGATGGTGGCACCCAACTCCGAGCCACCCGTATGCCGCCTGCTTGACTACGGCAAGTACAGGTACGAGCAGCTTAAGAAGGATAAGAAGGCCCACAAGGGCCAGAAGGGTTTGCTTCGCGAAGTCCGCCTCAGGCCCAAGATCGAGGAGCATGACCTTCAGGCCAAGATAAAGAAGACACGCGAACTGCTGGAGGAAGGCAACAAGGTCAAGATTACGGTTCGCTTCCGCGGCCGTGAGATTGTGTACCCGGATCTTGGCTGGCAGGTATTGAAACGTGTGGCCGAAGCACTCAAGGATGAGGCTGTGGCCAGCAGTCAGCCGTCCAAGGATGCGCGCAACATAGCGTTGACGTTGGCGCCTGCTGCCTCCAAGAAGCACCATGAGGAGAATAACGATGCCAAAACTGAAGACTCACAAGGGAGCTAAGAGCCGGTTCCACGTAACCGGTAATGGCAGGATTATGCGTATGAAGTGTGGCAAGAGCCACTTCCGGCGACGTAAGGCTCCACGCACCAAGCGCCTGTACGATTCATACGTTCCGGTGTCTGATGCTGATGCGCCACGACTCAGGAAGTTGATGCCGCACCAGTAGGCGCGCAGCGGACCGGATTACATAGCACGCGATTCTTTCAGGGGGTTTACTATGCCTCGGGCTACCAGTGGAAGTGCCAGTCATCAACGCCATAAGAAGGTTCTGACATATACCAAGGGCCATCGTGGTTCGCGACATCGCCTTTTCCGCAGCGCGAACGAGTCGATGCTCCATGCCCTCGATTACGCCTATGTCCACCGGCGTGAGCGCAAAGCGGATTTTCGCAAGCTCTGGATAGCACGCATCAATGCCGGTGCACGCGCCAATGGTCTCTCCTACAGCAAGTTCATGAACGGCCTGCGGGCCGCGGGCATCGCTCTGAACCGCAAGGTTCTTGCCGATATGGCCGTACGCGACCCTGAGGCGTTCAGTGCGATTGTCAAGTCCGCACAGGCCGGACTTCAGAAGTAGGAGTAAAGGGCACCGCAATGCAGCAGGAGCTGGACCGTCTGCAATCGGCAGCGCTTGACGAGCTATCTCGAGTAGAGTCACTGGCGCAGCTGGAGGAATGGCGCGTCCGACACCTGGGCAAGAAAAGCGCCCTCACCGCCGCTCTTCGCGGCCTCGGTTCAGTTTCGGCAGAGCAGCGTCGCGAGGCTGGAGCTCGGGCGAACGCCGTCAAGTCCACGCTGCTGTGCGAGTTCGAGAAACGAAAGGATGCCCTCGGTCGTTACGAGCTCGATGCATCCCTGTCTACATCGTCGCTTGACGTTACTCTTCCCGGTCGCCCTCAGCCCTACGGACGACTCCACCCCATCACACAGGTGATAGGAGAGATATGCTCCGTCTTCGCCCGCATGGGCTTCCAGATTATCGAAGGGCCCGAGGTTGAACGCGATTACTACAATTTTGAAGCTCTCAACATTCCTCGCAACCACCCCGCGCGGGATATGTTCGCCACACTCTGGGTTGACCACAGGGACGCTCCTGACGCGCGCCTGTTGAGGACTCACACTTCTCCGGTGCAGGTCCGCATCATGGAGCAGCACAAGCCGCCCTTGCGATTCGTAGTACCGGGCCGTACGTACCGCTATGAGGCGACCGATGCCACGCACGATTGGATGTTCCATCAGGTCGAAGGGCTCGCCGTAGATACGGACATAACACTTCGCGACCTCAAAGAGACCCTGTTCGAGTTCTGTAAGAGCATGTTCGGCAGGGAGACGGGGGCACGGTTCAGGTGTGACTACTTTCCGTTTGTCGAACCGGGGGGTGAGGTGGCCATCGAATGCGTTCAGTGCCGCGGTGCAGGATGCCGCCTTTGTGGCAATACCGGGTGGCTCGAGATACTCGGAACGGGGATGGTCCATCCCAATGTGCTCGAGCGCTGTGGCATCGACTCGACCGTGTATTCCGGGTTTGCCTTCGGCATGGGAGTCGAGCGCATAGCGATTCTGCGTCACGGAGTGGACGACATCCGGCACTTCTACTCCGGCGACTTCCGCTTTCTCAAACAGTTCTAGCACTGGAGCCATGGCATGAAAGTCCCACTGAAGTGGCTATCCGAATATGTACCGGTGAGCGCCACCGTCGATTACATAGCTGAACGTCTCACCATGGCAGGCCTTGAGGTTGGTGCAATCGACCGCATCGGCGCGTTCTGGCAGGGCGTCAACGTCGCGCTCGTCACTGACGTCCAGCCACATCCGAACGCCGACAGGCTTCGCCTTGTGACAGTCGACTACGGTAGCGGCACGAACACCGTCGTCTGCGGAGCACCAAACGTGGCCAGAGGCCAGAAGGTTGCATACGCTGCTCTCGGTGCACAACTCATCGACGGGCATACCGGCAACACGGCAACACTCAAGGCCGCCAAAATTCGCGGTATTGTATCGGAAGGTATGGTCTGTTCAGAAAAAGAGCTCGGCCTATCCGAGGACCATACAGGCATAATCGAGCTTCCAGCCGATGCCCCTGTCGGCGCCGACCTTAGGGACTATCTTGGCGATGCGGTACTCGATCTCGCGCTGACTCCCAACCGACCTGACTGCCTCTCGGTCATCGGCGTTGCACGCGAAGTAGCCGCGTTGACCGGGGCCAGGCTTACTGTGCCGGAAATTGAGTATCCGGATGACGGGACGCCCGTTGAATCACTCATGAAGGTTTCCATTCAGGATGGGGCCGATTGCCACCGCTACTGTGCCACCATCGTCCGGGGTGTCAGCCCTGGAGCTTCTCCCGAGTGGATGCAGGCCCGTCTTAAGGCGTGCGGCATGAGGCCGATCTCGAACATCGTCGACATCACCAACTACGTGATGCTCGAGTACGGGCAGCCACTTCATGCATTTGATTACGACCGTGTGGCAGGACATGAAATCATCGTCCGCAGGGCAAAGCAAGGACAGGTTTTCACTACGCTTGATGACATCGAGCGTGAATTGAGCGACGAGGTCCTGATGATAGCCGACTGTGAACGCGAAGTCGGCATCGCCGGCATCATGGGCGGCAGCAATACCGAAGTCTCCGATTCGACAACGGCAATACTGCTCGAGGCTGCGACCTTTAACCAGGCCGTTATCACGCGGGGTAGCGGACAACTCGGTCTCCGCACCGAGGCCTCAACACGTTTCGACAAAGGACTCCATCCCGAACTCGCCAATGCGGCCGTGCGCCGTGCGACGCAGCTGCTTGTGGACCTGTGCGGCGGAACCGCCGCGAGCGGCGTATATGACGCGTATCCGGCTCCTCAGCCTGCACGCAGTGTCGTACTTCCGAAGCAAGAAGTGCGCAGGCTCTCCGGCATAGATGTACCGGCGGAACAAGGCAGGACCATTCTCCAATCGCTAGGGTTCCTGCTGGAGGATGTAACGGATATCGGCGCCAGATACACGGTACCCTACTGGCGCGGCGACGCAGCAGGAGCAGCGGACCTTGTAGAAGACATCGTCCGCATTATCGGCTATGATCAGATTCCCGCAGGCACACCGCATTTCTCGGCCGGCACTGTATCTGTACCCGCGGCTGCATGGGAATTCAAAGCCACGCTCCGAGACCTGCTCGTTGGTGCTGGATGCCAGGAAGTCCTCACGTATTCTCTCACAAGTGTCGCAAAACTGCGTCAACTCGCCCCTTCAGGCGCACTTGCGGATAACGTCGTACCCGTAGCCAACCCGATGTCGCGGGAATCCGAGTGTCTTCGCACGAGCCTGCGCGGCAGCCTCCTCGACGTGGTCGCCAAAAATCGTCGGCGTGAAGTAGGGCCCATACGCATCTTCGAAGTGAGCCGCGTGTATGTGCCTCAGGACTCCGCCCTCCCTGATGAGCGAGAGACCGTGTGCATCGTCATGAGCGGTACGGCTGAACCTGCCTCGTGGCACGAGGTGAACCGGCCGGCCGACTTCTTCGACGCAAAAGGCCTCGCGGAGCTTGTAGTGGCGAAGTCCGGTATTCCGGCTGCATTCACGCCCTCCAACGACGAAGGACTGTTCCCCGGCAGGCAGGCAGAAATAACCGTCGGCGATGAGGTCATCGGTGTCGTTGGCCAGCTCCACCCACAGGTAGCTCAGGCATTCGAACTCAGCGACCCTGTCCTTATCCTCGAGATGGACGTGGCGCGCCTGTTGACGCATAGCAGGCCTATCGCCGCTTTCAGTCCGCTTTTCCGGTTTCCTTCCTCGGAGCGAGACATAGCGATTGTCGTAGACCGCGACGTTGCCTATGCGAGTGTGGAGCACATGATCAGGGAATCGCCACTGGTCAGTGACGTCACGCTATTCGATGTGTACACGGGAGAGCAGGTCCCCGGTGGGAAGAAGTCGTTCGCCATACACATTGTGTATCAGGCTGCTGACCATACCCTCACGGACGCAGAGGTTACCGGTGCACAGAACCGTCTCCTCTCCAAGCTCGAATCAGAGCTAGGAGTTGCTCTCCGCGGATAGCACCCCCGATGCCAGACGGGTAATCTCAAGGACCGCATCGCTCACCGGCACCAGGTACGAAGAATCCTCTGACCGCAGCTTCACCTCGACGCTTTCGGATCCCAGTGTCCGCGGGCTTACAGTCACGCGTAGCGGTACTCCTATCAAGTCGGCGTCGTTGAATTTGACGCCTGGTGAAGCGGGACGGTCGTCGTACATGACTTCAAGGCCGGCTGCCATCAACTCCTGATAGAGCTGCTCTCCGCGTATGCCTACATCCCCTTTGTCCGGATTCAAGGCGCACACGTGTACATGAAACGGGGCCACTGCCATCGGCCAGATGATGCCCTTGTCGTCATGACTGTACTCGACAATAGCAGCAAGCAATCGTCCTACGCCGATTCCGTAGCAGCCCATGACGACCGGCTTCGAAGCACCGTTTTCATCGAGAAATGTCGCCGAAAGCCGGCTACTGAGGAACGTTCCCAGCTTGAAGATGTGGCCGACTTCGATACCTCTGTCCATGCGCAGTGATTCGCCGCACACAGGGCACGCATCCCCTTCCCGCACGAGGGCAATATCAGCTGCGGTATCGGCTGTAAAGTCGCGCCCGTAATTCGCGTTGACATAGTGGTAGCCTATGCGGTTCGCCCCCGCGACAAGGTTGCGGGAGGCGGGCACGGAATCATCCACCACAACTTTCACGCCCGAAGCACCTATCGGTGAGGCAAAACCCGCCACCACGCCAGCCGCACGTGTTTCCTCATCTTCGGCAGGTCGCAGCAGTGTCGCTTTCAGTGCGCGCTGCAACTTCACTTCGTTAACCTCTAGGTCGCCTCGTATGACCGCGAGCACGAATTCGCCATCGGCCACGTAGAATACCGCTTTGGCAGTCTTCGACTCGGGAAGTCCCAGGTATGCGGACACTTCCCGAATCGTGGTCGACTCAGGGGTCGAGACGGATTTCAGCGGTTCGAGCTCTTCGGACCCGTCTGCGTCCGGGATGTCTTTGCGACTTGATGCCTTCTCCAGGTTTGCGGCGTAGCCGCATCTCTCACAGTGGATAACGACATCCTCCCCGCTTGGTGTGAGAACCATGAACTCATGCGAGGCCTTACCGCCGATGGCGCCGCTATCGGCCTCGACCATCACTGCCCGGAGCCCGAGTCTTCTGTAGACGGATGCGTACGCGTTTGCCATGGTGGTATACGTGGTATCCAGGCCGTTCTCTTCGGCGTCGAAGCTGTACATATCCTTCATGATGAACTCGCGAACCCGGAGGAGGCCTCCGCGCGGGCGGGGTTCATCCCGGAATTTGGTCTGAATCTGGTAAGGCATAAGGGGCATGTCACGGTAGCTCTGGATGCATTTCCGCGCAAGGTCCGTTATTACTTCTTCGTGTGTGGGACCGAGGGCAAGGCGGTGGTCCTTCCTGTCGATCAACGTGAAGAGTGAATCGCCGAACGAGACGAAGCGACCGCTCGCCTCCCAGAGCTCGAAAGGCTGCAATGCGGGAAGAAGCACTTCCTGACCGCCGGCGCGGTCCATTTCCTCACGTATCACCTGTTCAATGCGCCGCATCACTCTCCACCCAAGCGGGAGAAACGAATACACGCCCGCAGCGCCCTGGGATATCATTCCGGCACGTACCAGCAACTGATGACTCGCGCTTTCAGCGTCCGAAGGTATCTCGCGCGTGGTGCGGCCAAAGAGCCTAGACATTCGCATTGCTAATCACTCCCTAAAGTCAGAGTCCTGTCTTGCGTGGTCGGCCACGAGCCGGTCGATCTCAGCGGTAAGTACCTCGTAGGCATCGGCTGTTGGTACTGAACGACTGAATGTCCCGCCGCAGTACAAGGCTACTTTGCCCTCTCCGCCTGCTATGCCGGCATCAGCGTGCCGGCACTCTCCAGGGCCATTTACGGTGCAGCCCATTATCGCAATCCTGATTGGCAAATCGATCGTACGCACGTACTCGTTCACTCGTGTGGCCAGCCCCGGGACGTCGAGCGTGGTACGTCCGCAGGTCGGGCAGCTGACTATCATAGCCCCTCCCTGTGTCAGTCCAAGCGATCTCAGGATTTCACGTCCTGTGTCGACCTCTAGAACCGGATCGCCACTCAGCGAAATGCGCACAGTATCGCCGATCCCTTCATTCAGCAGTATCCCGATTCCAAGCGAATTGCGTATTGCGCCCGTCACGGGCGGCCCCGCCTCTGTCACACCAAGGTGAAGTGGATAAGGTATTCGCTCCGCGATGCGGCGGTATGCAGCTATTGTCGTCAGCACGTCCGAGGCTTTCAGGGAAACCTTAATCAAGTCGAATCCGAGTCCCTCCAGAACGGAAATCTGTTCCTCAGCGAGGGAGACCATGCGTGCTTCTACGGGTTCATCGGGCAGGTAATCCACAGGAATGCTGCCCGCGTTTACACCAATCCGTATCGCGGTTGACCGCTCACGAGCGCATGCGACGACCTGTTTCAGATGTTCCAGTCGCCGGATGTTCCCCGGGTTCAGTCTCAGTCCATCGGCTCCGGCTTCGAGGGCGGCGACAGCAAGGCGATAGTCGAAATGAATGTCCGCAACGAGAGGAACACGCGCATCCTTTCTCAATGCTGCAAACGCCTGAGCCGCCTCCGCGTCAGGTACGGCGATCCGTACGATCTTGCACCCCGCTTCAACAAGCTGCGCCACCTGTTCGCGAGTCGCATGAATATCTCGAGTGTCCGTCTTGGTCATGGACTGAACGGAGACCGGAGCCCCGCCTCCGACTATCACATCGCCAACGCGAACGGCACGCGACTCTCTGCGGATCATCACAAGCCAAACCCTCGGCCCTCGATTAATCTCAGGACATCACTTGTGGTGATAAGCACGACCAGGGTGATGAGCAGTGCGGTGCCGGCAGTGTACGCAAAGCGCAGGGCCTTCTGAGACAATCTGCGCCCCCGGCGTGCCGCTTCGATCAGCGCTACCAGCATACCACCACCGTCCAACGGCGGGATGGGAATGAAATTGAACAGCGCGATACCTATGCTGATCAATCCACCAAGGAAGATAAGATTGCTCAAACCGAAGGCCTGCACGGCCTCTACAGTCAGTTGGCCCGCGCCGATGGGGCCGACGAAGGCAAGTGATGGGTCTTCCTGCATCAGGGGAATCGATTCAACGATCAAAGACGGCATACTCACGATGAACGACAGACTCGATGCCGCAGCAAGGAACAATGAGCTAGAGCGGCTTTCGATTCTCGTGTTCGGGGCGTACTTCAACTCGGCTCCGGGAATACCCGATGCAAGTTGGGCCGCATCGAACTCCACGGAGTACCGCTCCGAGTTACGCAGCAGTGTCAGCGTTGCAGAGGAGTCGGGGGACACTGAGGAAATCGCCTCATCAAGAGATTCCTCGCTGTAAACAGCGCTGTTCTCTACTGTGAGCAGCGTGTCATTCTCAGCGATCCCGGCATCGTCAGCAGGGGAGTCGGTTTCAACCTGCTCAATGATATTGCGCCCCAGCGTGATGCCGATTACCGGCCGACCCAGTTCCGCGTTGTATTCCGGCGCCACATCAAGCGCACTGGTTCGCGAGTCCCGCGTGACAGACAGAGTGACGTGTTCCTGCCCGGCGGCTTCTACAAATGTACTGCTGAGGTCACTCCATGTTTGAACTGGGTTTCCGTTAGCTTCAACTATGACGTCACCCGGAGCGATCCCTGCTTCGGAAGCAGCCGAGTCCGGCTGTACCAGGTACACAAGCACTCCATCGCTTATAACCGCAGACCTGGGTAGTCCGAAGAACACGGTGAGGAGGACGAAGGCAAGGAGAACGTTAGACAACGGTCCCGCGGCGAATACCGCGAAGCGCTTCCATGGGCCTTTGCTCGCCAGGCTTCCCTCTACATCCGGATCATCCTCATTCTTGCTGCGTACGAATGCTCCTACCGGCAGTGCATTAAGAGAGTAGACAGTGCCTTTCCACTCAGTGCCCCAGATGCGCGGAGGAAAACCAAGGCCGAATTCTTCAACGACAACGCCGGCGCGCTTGGCGACCACAAAGTGTCCAAGCTCATGCACGACGATGACGACAAACAGAGACACGATAAAAAGCACTAATGTTTCAATCATCGCTAATCATTCCAGAGTACTGTGATAACTGCGGCTGACCTTTCCTTTGCGCTCAGTCACGACTTTGCGTCCCCACCACTCAGCTTGCAGCAGATGCTCGAGCGTCGGGTTGTCTTCCGCCACATGTAAGGCAAGCGCATCCTCGACCAGGGCGGCAACGTCGAAAAAGCCGATTTCGTCGTTCAGGAACAGTTCCACGGCGGCCTCGTCGGCGCCACACAGCACGGCGGGATACGTCTTTCCACGCTGCCCGGCTTCACGCGCGGCAACAAGAGCAGGATACGTGCTTTCATCTACTGGCTCGAAGGTCAGATTCTGTGGCACACCCCAATCGACTCGCGGCGCTCCACCCGCATCGCGGTCGGGATAGGTAAGAGCGCACTGTATGGGCACCATCATGTCAGGAGCGCCGAGCTGAGCTTTCATTGACCCATCGATGAATTCGACCATCGAATGAACTATGCACTGGCGGTGAATCAGGATTTCGATATCATCGTAAGGAACGCCGAAGAGGTGGTGTGCTTCGATCACCTCCAGCCCCTTATTCATCATGGTTGCGGAGTCTATCGTTATCTTGTGGCCCATGGACCAGACGGGGTGCGCGAGTGCATCGACTGCTCGAACACTGCGTAGTCCTCCGGCCGCTACGCCATAAAACGGCCCTCCAGACGCAGTAAGAAGGAGACGTCGGGCCGGTGTAGTCTCACCGAGAAGGCATTGCCATATCGCACTGTGCTCGCTGTCAAGGGGCACGATTCCGCCCCCGGACGCGCGGGCAGTCCTCATAACAAGATCTCCAGCGACGACGAGCACCTCTTTGTTCGCCAGCGCAACATGTTTACCACAGCGCAGGGCCTCAAGAGTAGGTGACAGCCCGGCAATGCCCGACGTGGCAACGACCAAGGTGTCGACTCCCTCGTCACACGCCATCTCTGCCGGTGGTACGAGACGGGATTCAAAGGCTTCTACACGGTCTGGAAGCAGAGAGTGATAGAGGCGCGGTCTGAACTCGGCTATTTGCTTGGAAAGCAACTCCGTATTGCGTCCGCCGGCCAGACCAACCACACATATGCGGTCGGGCAGCCGACGGGCAACTTCGAGTGTCTGCGTGCCTATCGACCCTGTGCTGCCGAGAACCGCAATCTTATTCATGCGGTGAGCCACAGCGATACGTAGTATAGCACTGTACCTGTGAACAGCACGCTGTCGAACCTGTCGAGCATACCGCCGTGACCAGGCAGCACATGTCCCGCGTCTTTCGCCTGCACAGACCGTTTGAGAGCCGATTCCACCAGGTCGCCTGCCTGTGCAGCCAGCGAGAGCAGGACAGCAACAAGTATGGTCGCGCCAAGTCCAAAGGGAAGTGCAATCACGATACGCGAGAGAGCGATATGCGCGATGATAGCGACCAACACCGCGCCGGCCATCCCTCCAGCGACGCCTTCAATCGTTTTTCCGCCGCTCAAAGACGGAGCTAGCTTGTGACATCCGACCGCGCTACCCACAAAATATGCACTCGTGTCATACGCAAAGGTAGTAACCAGTCCGAGCACAACCAGCGCCTTGCCAGCTTCGAGTGTATACACTGCTCCCCAGGCACTAATGAGCCAGCCCACGTAGAATGCACAGACGATACTCCACGCCCAAGAGGAAAATGGGCGACGCTGCGTCCCCACAGGCAGCAGCAACACCAGGACAAGCAGAAGCGGCAGAGTGATAAGGAATGCATCGAGGTCGCGCAGCGGAGTGAGATGTCGGGTCGCTATTGCAGCCGTCCATACAACAGTCACGAAAGCCAAGCCGCTGCGGGATGAGCCCGACATAAGGTTAGCTAGCTCGATGGTGCAGCCGGCCGACACGACAGCCAGGAAGATGGCGAAGGGACCAGGACCGAGACCGATTGCCAGTCCGATTGCGGGCAAACCGATGGCCGCGGTCAGAATTCTTGAGCGGAGCACGAGGGAATTGTAGCAGAGGACGCGAGCGCCACAGCGCCGAAAGGGCTATCTCTACAGTTCTTTGATTTCCTTTTCTTTGGCCCGTCCCATCTCGGAACACTTCTCAGTGAAGGTTTCTGTCACCTCGTCAACCTTTTTGAGCGTAGACGACAGATCGTCCTGCGAGATCTCCTTGTCCTTCTCCATCTGACGAAGTCTTGCAACGTAGTCGCGTCGTATGTTCCGCAGCGCTATCTTGCGCTCTTCAACGCGCTTCCAGACCATCTTGGCAAGCTCTACACGGCGCTCTTCGGTCAGAGGAGGTATAGGCAAGCGAATGACATTGCCGTCGCTCGATGGATTGAGACCCAGGTTTGCCTTCTGAATCGCTTTCTCGATAGCGCGCAAGGCGCTGCGGTCCCAGGGCTGAACTGCAATGAGGCTTGACTCCGGGATGCTGATGTTGCCAAGCTGCTTCAGCGGCAACATGGTGCCATGATATTCAACAGGGATGTCCTCGACGAGAGTGGGGCTTGCCCTTCCGGTGCGGATCGAAGCCATTTCGTGAGAAAGGCCGGCGACGGACTTCTCCATGTCGGAGTTCAGTTCCACGAGGACTTGACTCACCATGGATACTCCTCCACTGCGGCATGGCGGACGCGAAGCAGGCCTAGCCGCCGACTTCGATTCGAGAAAACTTGCCAATCTTGATGTTCTCTCCCGTACGGGCGATAGCATCAGTAATGATGTCGCTGATGGTGCGCGAAGGGTCTCGCACGTATGGCTGGACCAACAGACATGCCTCAACTGCTGTGAGAGGACAATCAGCCGGCATGTCCTCCTCGGAAAGGCACAACGGGCTGGAGGCCGCGATATGCACCGCCAGATCATTGGCTAACTGCCGGAAGTCATCAGTCCGGGCCACGAAATCTGTCTCGCAGTTGAGCTCAACCATGGCACCCATACGACTGTTGTGATGCACATATACGCCTATGACGCCGTCCGCAGTAGTTCGTTCGGCACGTTTCAGAGCTTCGGCGTAGCCCTTCTGTCGCAGCGTCTCAATCGCCTCGGCGATATCTCCGCTGGACTGTTCCAGCGCTTTCTTGCAGTCGAGCATCCCGGCGCTCGTCCTGTTGCGTACTTCCTTAACTGCATCGACAGTGATATCCATTCATTAACCTCAAGCGTTGACTTACTCTTCGTCCGGATTGAAGGTATAGGAGCGAAGAACCTCAACAGGTTCCTCAGTCTCGGGCGCGCCCGCCTCACCTTCATCGACCTGGTCGGTCGCGTACATGCCACGGCCCTCGATAACCGCATCGGCTGTCTTACCCGCAATCAGACGAATCGCCTTGATGGCATCATCGTTTGCCGGAATAGGGTAGTCGATGAAATCAGGGTTGCAGTTGGTGTCGGTAATCGCCACGACGGGAATACCGACCTTACGAGCCTCGGACAAAGCAATCTTGTCTTTCAGCGGATCAGAGATAAACAGGGCACCGGGGAACGTCGTCATCTCTTTGAAACCGCCCATCTGGCCGTTGAGGTGATCGATCTTCTTCTCGAGCCGCGAGCGCTCCTTTTTACCAAGGAGGTCAAGCTCACCTTTATCGCGCCGGTCTTCAAGCCGCACAAGATAATCGATACGTGCCTGGATGTTGCCGAAATTCGTCAGCATGCCACCAAGCCAGCGCTGATTCACATAGAACATGCCGCAGCGTCTCGCCTCTTCCTCGATGACCTGCTGTGCCTGCCGCTTCGTCCCGACAAACAGAATCGACTGGCCGCGTCCGGCGACATCGGCGACGAACTCACACGCCGTCTGCAGCATCTGGACCGTCTGCTCCAGGTCGATAATGTGGATGCCGTTGCGCTGCGCAAAAATGTAACGGTTCATTTTGGGGTGCCAATAGCTGGTGTGATGACCAAAATGGGCACCCGCTTCAAGTAGAGCTTTTACAGATGGATTCTCCATGCCTCGCCTTATCCTGGGGATGATTCGGAAACCGGGGTCAAACTTGAATAATGTAGCACAGTGCGTACGCGGGGTGCAAGATACC
>CAZKHH010000027.1:0-1320 GCA_964552485.1 uncultured Dehalococcoidales bacterium
GCAAGGTTGTATCCTCGAAGCCCTCCTGCGGGCTCATTGAGCTCCAGAGAGGGGATTCTGACTCCGGCTACACTTCGTGGACCGCCGGTTACGGTAATGTCTGCCTCGCTGGCCGCCAGTTCCTTCTCGAGCGCCACATAGCCGTGATAACCACTGGCTACCGTTACAGCTTTGTACGCGGCCGCAACTGCGTCGATGGTGTGCTGCTTCGCCTGAACAGTCTGTCTCGCCTCCTGGAGGAACTCCATGGTGAGAATCGACAGCCTGTCTTTGACGATCTTCTGGACGCGCTGAGACAGCTTGAGCCTTCGCTTCAGCTTGACCAGCTCAATCTTGGTGGGTCGGACCTTCAGTATCTGAGCCATACGAGCCCTATTGCCCCTTATCGCTGGATGCCTCGGAGTGCTTCGGCAGGTACTTCTTGATGAGGTCCTCACTGATGAGCTTCAAGTCCTCTTCCGGAAGCTGCGCGAAGAGGTCCCATCCGGTATCGAGCGTCTCTTCGACGGCACGTTTCTCCGAGTCTCCCTGTGCGATGAACTGCTGTTCCATCCTGTCAGCGTTGGCAAGGTAGAGACGGTCGCGGTCGCCGAGAGCGTCAGCTCCAATGATCGTCGAAATCTCTCTCAGGTAGATGCCTTCAGCATAGGACGCGTAGAGCTGCATGAACACGTTATTGTGGTCCTCGCGCGTCTTATCCGGACCGATGCCTTCCTTCATCATTCTTGAGAGAGAAAGGAACACGTCGATCGGCGGGTAAATGCCCTTGCGCTCAAGGTTTCGGGAAAGCACGATCTGTCCCTCGGTGATGTATCCGGTGAGGTCAGGTATCGGATGAGTGATGTCGTCGTCCGGCATGGTGAGAATCGGCATGATGGTTACCGAACCGTCACGCCCGACAATCCTGCCTGCACGTTCGTAGATGGTGGCAAGGTCGGTGTACATGTAGCCCGGGTAACCGCGCCGGGAAGGGATTTCTTCCCGCATTGACGACAGTTCTCGCAATGCTTCGCAGTAGTTGGTCATGTCCGTGATGATGACCAGCACATGCATATCCTGCTGCCATGCAAGGTATTCGGCTGCTGTGAGCGCGAGCCGCGGCGTCGATATTCGCTCGATTGCGGGGTCGGAGGCAGTATTGATAAACGCCACCGCGCGTTCGAGAGCGCCGGTGCGCTCCAGGTTGTTAATGAAGAAGGAGGCATCATCATAGCTGATACCGATGGCGCCGAACACGATGGCGAACTTCTCGCCGGACCCTTTCACAGCGGCTTGACGGAGAATCTGGGCCGCAATTCGATTGTGGGGCAGGCCGGAACC
>CAZKHH010000027.1:1330-21953 GCA_964552485.1 uncultured Dehalococcoidales bacterium
CTGAATATCGGCAGCTTCTGGCCGCGGACGAGCACGTTGAGCCCATCGATCGATGATATGCCCGTCTCGATGAATTCGGCGGGAGGCATTCTTGCTGCGGGATTGATGGCCTCGCCATTGATGTCAAGGTATTCATCGGCAATGATCTGAGGGCCACCGTCGATTGGTTTCCCCATGCCGTTGAAGACGCGGCCAAGCATATCGGTGGATACGGGCAGCTTGAGCGTCTCCCCCTTACATCGTATCCTCGTCCCTTTTAGGTCGATTTCGCTGACGCCGCCGAATACCTGTACAACGGTGGCATCCTTGCTGATATCGATGGCCTGTCCGCTCTTGATCTCGCCGTTGCTGAGTACGACGTCGACGATCTCGTTGTATTTAGTTCCGGGAATCGGCTCGGCTACCAGCAGGGCGCCCTGCGCCTTGTCGATTGCCTTTCCTTCCCGTACAAACAGTCCTGATAGGTCCATGGACTTCCTCCTTATCGTGCCTCGAAACAGTACTCGTTCCCTAGGCGCGCTTCTGAGCTACCAGCGTGTCTTCCATCTCTGCCCAGAGCTCCTTGGTTCTGTCTGCGAAGTCTTCGTTGAAGACTTCCTTCATGCGCGCGATCCTGTAGACGATCGGCGAGCTACGGATAGTTTCGTACGGCACTCCACCGTCGAGCATACCCTGCGCAAGTTCATGGAACTTCAGGATCGTCTTCAACATGAGGCCCGCCTTCTGCGGCGTGCAATACGTGTCTGCGTCAGAAAATGCGCTCTGCTGCAGGAAGTCCTCCCGAATCATACGAGCGACGAGAAGGACCAGCTTGTCGTTGTCCGGTAGCGCCTCGGGGCCTACCAGGCGGACAATCTCTTCCAGCTCCGCCTCCTGCTGCAGGATTCGCAGAGACGCCGCGCGAGTCTCCTCCCATCCCTTGTCATGTTGGTTCCACCAGTCTTTGACGGCGTCGACATAGAGGCTGTAGCTTGCGAGCCAGCTGATTGCCGGGAAGTGACGTCTGTTGGCAAGACCCACATCCAGCGCGAAAAGCGCATCTACGATGCGAAGCGTGTTCTGTGTTACCGGTTCGCTGAAGTCGGCTCCTGGGGGGCTGACAGCGCCCGCAATGGTGACGGAGCCGGTTCGCTCAGGTCCTCCGAGACAGTCAATCATACCGGCGCGCTCATAGAAGCCGGCAAGGCGGGAACCCATGTAAGACGGGAATCCTTCTTCGCCCGGCATTTCCTCAAGACGGCCACCCATCTCTCGCATTGCTTCGGCCCATCGCGACGTGGAGTCCGCAACAAGCAGGACGTTATAGCCCATGTCACGGAAGTACTCTGCCATTGTGACGCCAACGAAGATGCTTGCCTCACGTGCCACCACGGGCATGTTCGACGTATTGGCGATAAATATCTCTTTCTCTTGGAGAAGTCTGCCTGTCTTGGGTTCCTTAAGCTGGCTGAAGCTGTAGAGAACGTCGGCCATCTCATTGCCGCGTTCGCCGCAGCCAACATAGATGTTCAGCTTAGTCTCGGCCCAGCGCACGAGCTGTTGCTGCGTGACCGTCTTTCCAGTGCCGAACCCTCCCGGGATGGCGGCCTTGCCCCCAAGAGCCAATGGGAACATGTAATCGAGGATGCGCATGCCGGTCGTAAGCAGGCCAGAGGGATTCTGGCGACGGAGGTATGGCCTGGGCTTTCGGACCGGCCATACTTGCATCATGGTGACTTCCTGCTTCTTACCGTCCTTCTCCACAATCGCGACAGTGTCTTCAACGGTGAACTCGCCCGACTTGATGTCCTTTATGGTGCCGCTCACGCCGAGAGGAATCATTATCTTGTGCTCGACCAGCGCTGTCTCGGGAACGGTACCTATGATGTCGCCGTATTCAACTTCGTCGCCGACCTTCATGGTCGGTGTGAACTGCCACTTCTTGTCGCGTGGAAGGGCTGCGGCTTTGACGCCGCGCTTGATGAAAGAACCCGAGTTTTCTACCAGGGTCAGGAGCGACTTCTGGAGGCCATCGTAAATGGAGCCCATCAGGCCGGGGCCCAGTTCGACGCTGAGAATCTGCCCTGTCGGGCGTACCTCTTCGCCGGTCTTGAGACCCAGCGTTTCCTCGTGCGCCTGGATAATTGCCCTGTCGCCTTCCAGGCCGATAACTTCGCCCACAATGCCTTCATCGCCGATCTCGACGACTTCATAGACCTGTGCGCCCTTCATCTCATCCGCTATTACGAGAGGTCCGGATACTCTCCAGATCTTGCCCATGTATGTAACCTCCTAAGATGCTCCTATCGGTCCCTGGTGGTCCCAAGGCCCCGGGTCTAAATCACTATGTCGAATCCAAGGAACTCTCGGCAGAACTGCTTATAGTAGCCGATTACGTCGGGATGCCTGGTTCCTCGTTTTGATGGCACTTCAACTATGACGGGAAGGATTCCCTTGCCACGGCGTATCTCCGCGAGTCCTGTTCCCGCCATCTCGGTGAATTCTTCCAGGACCACGATGACGCCTACATCGGGGTCATTCGTGTACTCGTCAAGCGCCTTGCGTATATCAGCCGCGGCACTCTTGTCGCCTTGAATTGCGCGCGTCTTTCGCACTCCCGCCAGCTTGAGAGCGCTCACAAGCTCCTGATCGCCGATAACGGCGATGTCCATGTTTCTGATTGTAGAAGAAGTACTCATAACAGCAGATACCTCTTGACCTCGTCCACGGGGACGCCGTCATAGATGGCTTTCAGCAGCAGCCTCAGGTTACGCAGTTCGATCTCTTTGAGCACCAGGTACCACGCCATCACGAGTGGCGAAAGAGCCCTCGGTGACAGTAGATCGCGTAGCGTTGCGAACTTGTGTTTCTCGATCACTTCATCGATTACAGTGACGGAGCGCGTCTTCTCATACGTAGCTGCGATCTCGTTCGTGATGTCTCTATACTGGATGGCGTCGATTCGCCGGGGGACATCAGGCAGTTTGTAGGGCAGCACATCTCGAAGTGTCCTCTCATCCACAATATACCCGTCCGAGATGAGATAATCGCCTGCAGCCGGACCAATACCTTCAACGACTGCTCTGCACGCGAGCGCGATGTTCGCGAGATCGATGACCATGCCGTATGCCTTCATCAGGACCGAACCCTCTTTCAGATCGCGGGCGGTCTTGAGCAGGGTGTGGTAATACTCACTCTCGAGAGCGGCCTCGACTCCAATCTTGGCCTTGGGGCCACCCGAGGTGTCGTATGCCTTGACGTGGGGCGCAAAGTCGGGAAGCCGGCTTCGAGTCAGCACCTCGGCCACATCCTGCACCGACTCGCTGGCTCCGAGCTCTTCGAGGTTGCCACTGTCATGTATGATGCCAAGGGGAATGTGGGGAGTTTTTTCGCCCGTTGTAATGGCTTGAAGGGTCGCCTTGACGTTTGCTACGTCGTATTTGATCACATAGGTCCGGATGACCGTGCGCATATCGGCAGGCATGTATCTGAATGCCTCGAGGTGGGCGATCTTGCCCGCCAGGTAGCTCCAGAGGGCATTGTCGACATCTTCAAAGCCGCGGACAGGAGTTCCTTCAAGATATCCACCGATGTCCGTCTCCCGTATAATGCCGAGCGCATCTGCCACAGCATTCGTACGCGAGAGCCGGTCGATATGGCTGCTTCCGACCGTCTTCGGCTCCTCCCCTTTGAGGTAGGCCGACATATATGCATATCGTGGGTCGAGCACCATGCGCTCCTTACGTCAGTATCGTCAGAACAGCTCCTTGCTGATCTCGGGCAGAATACGGGGGAGAAGCATCTCCAATCGGGTTGTGTACGTGTTGTCTACGCTGATGGTCTTGGACTCATTCCGGGCGATCGCCCCACCATCACAGTCGCACTCCTGGACTTCGGCCACGACGGATGAAAGCTGCTTGTCATTCTTGACAAGGTCTTTTGCAGCCGGGACGTCTTTGGACGAGACCAGCAAAGTAACCTTGCCCTGTTCCTCTCCAAGCCCTTTGACGGCGTCATTCACAAGATAGGCCAGAAGATCTGGTTTGGTTGTGACCTTCTTAAGGGACTCGCGGGCGCGGTTGACGATGTCGTCGAGGACCTCCGCTTTGGCGGAAGCCGTCTGCTGATGGTCCTGCATCGCGCTCTGAGCTGCGACACGGGCGGCTTCCTCTCTGGCATCAGTCAGTATGCGCCGTTTTTCAGCCTCGAGTCGGGCGTCGCGTTGAGCCTTCGCCTTCTCGACTTCTTTCCTGGCTTCTTCCTCTGCTTCGTCGACGATGGTCTTGGCTTCGTCCCGTATCTTGTCGACTACAGCTTCGCTGATGTTCTGCATTTGTTAGCTCCTCGCTTCGCGGTTCCTAGAACAGTCCCAGCATGCTGAGTGCCATGATGGTGAACACCAGGCCGAGTACGCCCAGAAGCTCCACGAACACTGCAAGCATCATCGCATTGGTCAGAATGGCGCCCTTCGTCTTGGGAAGGAGGGAGATACCCGAAGCACATACGGAACCCTGGTATGCCGCAGAGACGAGCTCGGCAGCCGCTGCGATGAGTCCGCAGGCAAAGACGGCAAAACCGGCGCCTTCCGGGTTAGCCATTGTGGACAGGTTAGGGATGACCGTGGTCAGGATAAGAATGAGGATGATGAGCCCGTAGAACGTTTGTGTCATGGGCAGCGACACAAGGACGATCACATTTCTGAGCTGACCGGGTTCTTCAGCGAGCGTCGCTGCACCGGTCGAGCCAGCCCATCCAAGTCCTATCGACGATCCCGCCAGGCCTCCGGCCAGCGCAATCGCCCCACCGAGCACGGCGAGGGATTCAGGACTGATCAACATCGTACACCTCCGAATTCAGGTTTCTCATTTTCAATACCACTACATCAGCCCCAGTATGCTGAGGGCCATTATGCTGAATACGAGACCGAGTACTGCCAGCAGTTCTACGAATACCGCGAGCATGATTGCGTTAGTGAGTACCTTGCCTCCGGTCTTCGAGAGACCGGCGATCCCCGCCGCGCACACTGAACCCTGGTATGCGCCCGACACCCCGAACGCCAGGGCTGCCATGATTCCCACTCCGAGCACTCCGAAGCCGGCGCCTGATGCATCTGCCATAGCCCCGATGGCCGGAATCGACGTGGTTGTCACAAGAATCAAGAATATGAATGCATAGAATGCCCTGGACATGGGCAGCGCAGCGAGAATGATGACGTTGCGCAACTGCCGGGGATCCTGTCCCAGCATGGCTGCGCCTGCCGCGCCAGCTACGGCGATTCCCAGGGACGAGCCAGCCAGGCCGCCCGCCAGAGCAACGCCTCCGCCAAGAGTTGCAAGTGCCGTCGCGCTTATGAGCATCGTTCTATCACCCCGTTCACGCTTTGGCCCTCACTGGAATCGCCTCGCGCTTCCTCAATCGTAGAGGGCTGTACTGCCTGCCGCCGCCTTCATAGAACTTGAACAGGAATTCAACGAAGCACAGCCGCAGTGAATGGACGAAACACGTGATCGAGCTCAGTACGAGGTTCAGGGTGTGCCCGAACAGGAGAATCACTATCATCACGATTGTACCCAGCACGATCCGTATGATGCCCGCCGGAAGCATGTTAGCTACCAGTTCGGACATCAGGTTGAAGCAGTACGCGAGGAAGTAGGTCGCCAGACCTACTCCTGCCAGCCGGGCGTATGACATCACGTCGCCAAGGATGCCGGTAATGTCGAAGATCCAGAATATGCTGCCCAGAAATGCGCCTTTCTCCAGCAGAGAGGCGATGATAATAAGCACGATGCTGAGGAACATGATGTACAGAAGTATCGTGTACGTGCTTTCGGCAAGTGGCAGCAGGTCGGCGCCGATGAAATGCATCATCCATGGTATGCCGGCTATCTGCAGAATGAACAGGCCGACCCGTCCGATGACGAGATGCTTCTGTTTTTCCTTGATACCGCGAATGAGCATGAGCGTGTGGCCGATGTTCACGTGGACGAGCCCCACTCCCAGTGAAACGACGATGAACGTCATCGTATCCAGATACACGTCCTGAACCGCCGGCGCGAGCGCGAGGTTCGGAGCGCCCAGGAAACGGACGAAGAAGTCGCCCAGATATGTGCCTGTGAGGACCCCCATCAGCACGGCCACACCCGCACTTATATACAGTAACGTGCGGAAGAGGACGAAGCCTTCAGTTTGAGGGTCGTCCACAAGCTTGGGTAGTGTGAACCTGGTAAGGACTATGAGCAGTATGCCGTACACCGCATCGCCCAGCATCACTCCGTAGAAGAAGGCGAACGAGTAGGCGATGATGGGTGTGGGATCCCACTCACGGTATTTGGGTGTCCCGAAAAGGTTCACGACGACCTCAAAGGGGCGAAGGGCCTTTGGATTGCGCATCTTGGTAGGCGGCTCTTCGTCCTGCTTGACCTTGCGGGTCTCGATGTAGACGTAGGAGACTTCTTCCTTCAGGTCGCCCGTCGCCGTCTGGACCGCTGATTCCGGCACCCAGCCCTCTATGAGAGTGACATATCGCGCCTCGCACGCCTTCTCAAGGACTGCGAGTCGCTCGTTTTCAGCAAAGAGTGCCTCACGTAGAAGCACAAGGTTCTCAAGATTCTCAGATGTCCGGGCCGTTATCTCGGCGCGGATGCCGTCAAGCTCCGATTGTATTCGAGCGGTCTCTTCGTCGGCCTTGGACGAAAAATCCTTCAGGGGTGCGCTTGCACCCGGAACCTGGAGGTACCGGCCGCTGTTGTCGGTCACGAACCCGTCCACCGCTTCCTTGTTCGTGGTCTTGGATATGACATGGACATATGCCCAGTCCTCTGCTTCCACGGCTTCATGGCTGAGGGCCAGTTCCTGGAGTTGGGTTCCGACTGCCTGGTAAACCTCACGCGGTAGCGCGACCAGGCGCGAAAACAGGTGTTGTCCCGTGAAATCGAGATCCGCCGTCGTAAGGTCGAGGCGTTGCGCAAGCAGAGAGACTGCCAGACGTACTTCCTCGAGGTCTTCCTTTTCCTTCTGCAGCTTCTCCGCGCGCTCGTGCATTGCACCCAGCTTTGTGCAGAGCCTTGTGGTCTCGTCGCCAATCTCCTCGAGAGGCTTGGTCAGATAGACGTCGGCGTCCTGATGAATCTTCACCATCTCGTCGAGCGAGACGTAGTTCAGGACGTCCTGTATGTTGGTGAGGAGTTCGCTGACGCGTCGGCGTTCCTTCTCGATGGCTTCTCTATCGACCGGCTGCAATTCCGTGCTTTCTTCGGCATGAAGAACCCCGGCACGTTGGAGAACATTGAGGGCCTGAGAAGTGAGATCCCGGGAGGTCACCACACGCATGCGGACCATGGTTTCCGGGTTATTGACGATCGCGCCCATTACGCCGCTTTCTCTCCGGTGATGATACTTACCATTAGCTTGGCGTACTCGTCCGCTTTCTTGCCGGCGCTCGATCTGATATCGTCCGCCCGCTTCTTGCTTTCCTTAGCGTCTGAGTCCGCTTTCTTCTTGGCGTCATCTACGATCTTCGATGCTTCTGCCTTCACATCATCGAGCGGAAGCTCGGAGTTCGCGATGCTGCGGGATTCCTCACGCGCCTTCTGCACGATGTCGCCGGCCTTGGCCTTTGCCTCCTCAAGTACGCGTGCGGCTTCTTCTTCCATCGCTTGAACGCCGCGGCCAATATCAGTCGCCATAGCACTCTCCTTCGCGATAATCCGGAGTCAGGCCCGGTGCGAAATTGCGGGGTGAAGGAAACAGGTCCTTGGACCGCGCAAAACAGGACATCACTGGAATTGGTGTGTTACTCATTATCGGGTTATATGAAGAGGCTGCCGTAAGCCTGTCTGTACTGTTGTCGCCGAGTATACCATCGTCAAATTGTGGTCGGCAATGCCGTCAAGGCATCCACTCTCCGGGCGTTTTGGTCTAATCGTAAGTCTCCTGTGCGCCCGGGCGTCATCCATTGACGCTTGTGCTGCGACAACGCATAATTGACGCTGCTATGTACGATGTGATTTCGATGGGCGAAACCATGGTCGCCTTTGAAGCTCAGCAGTATGGTCCTCTCAGGGAAGCAGAAGATTTCAAAAAATGGGTGGGTGGTGCGGCGGATAATTTCATTATTGCGGTTGCCCGCCTTGGTTTCAAGACCGGCTGGTTTTCGCGCGTCGGAGATGACGAGCTCGGCCGCTTCATCGTGAGATGGATTCGTGGCGAAGGTGTGGATGTGTCCCGCGTGCGGGTAGATTCCACAAAACCTACCGGCCTGTTTCTTGTAGAGCGCCGGTCTCCGGATGCCAACTTCAAGTGTTACTTCTACAGGCGCATGTCTGCCGCCACAAACATCTGCCCCGAGGATGTAGATGAGGATTATCTTTCTCAGGCGAAATACATCTACCCTGAAGGCATAATGCTCTACGTGAGTGATTCGGCCCGCAAGGCGGTGCAGAAGATGTTCGATGTGGCCGCCAGGCACAATCGCGATATCGTTTTCGATCCCAATCTGCGCCTGACTATGGCTTCGGCGGAAGAGTCGCGGGCGCTCGTGATCCCGCTCATGCAGAAAGCCACCTATTGCCTTCCGGGCGAGGATGAGCTCCGCATGATAATGAATGAAGATGATACGGCTGATGCCATCAGGAAGGCACACTCGCTCGGCATCGAGAAGCTGATAGTCAAGGCCGGCGCCGGAGGAGCAATCCTGGCGCCCGCGGGACAGGAACCAGAGCATATACCGGGCTTCAAGCTCGGCAGATACATGAGCCCCATGGGTGCGGGCGATTGCTTTGTCGGCGGTTTCACCGCCGGCCTGCTCATGGATCAACCGCTCGACATGTGCGTTCGCTGGGGCAACGCGGTTGGCGCGTTCAATACCATGGCATTTGGACCGTTTCATGCGTGCCCGAGCTTTTCTGAGCTGCAATCATTCCTCGCAGGCAAGGAAGAACCTTCACGGTAACTACATCGCCAGTATCGGGCGATACATTAAGGAGGTAGTACGAACATAATGAAAGCCAAGGACTTCCGCGGAATCATCCCACCCATGATGACCGCGTTCACGAAGGACGGCGAGATCTACGAGAAGGGCACCAGGGAAATGGTGGACTTCATCGTACCTCACGTACAGGGTCTCTACCCTGTAGGCAGCTATGGCAGCGGCCCCATGATGTCCATTGCAGAACGCAAGAGAACAGCCGAGATCGTCATCGACCAGGTCAACGGCCGCGTGCCTGTCATCGTCCACGTAGGCTGCGCAGACACGAAGAACACGGTTGATCTGGCCAGGCATGCCGAGTCGATAGGTGCAGCCGCCGTCGGCGCCGTCACGCCGTATTACAACGACTATGATCAGGACTGCATCTACATCCACTTCAAGTCGATGCTCGATGCCGTGAGCATTCCGGTGTTCCTCTACAATAACCCCAAGCTGTCCGGCAACGAGGTCAAGATGGATACCGTCAAGAAGCTTGTCAAGGACGGCATCGCCGGCATCAAGGACAGCACTTTCAGTATCGAGAACTACTATCACACCGAGATGGCGTTGAAGGACCATCCCGAGCTCAATCTCATCATCGGTACCGAAGCCATGCTCGTCGCCACGTTTGATGCCGGCGCCCAGGCAGCGGTAACCGGACTGGGGAATGTGTACCCCGATCTGGTGGCCAAGCTCTACCAGGACTACCAGAGTGGCGATCGTCGCAAGATGATGAAGACACAGGAGCTTGTGCTGAGAGTGCGTCAGATCACGAAGTTCGCACTCACCGTGCCTGCGTGTCATGCGATACTCGACCTCAGGAAAGTGGACGCGGGCTATCCGCGCCTTCCGTACACTCCTGTATCGCAGGATGTTCGCGAGAAGATCAAGGCTGCATTGTTGGACGCATTTGACTTCTACGGGGAGCCGGATCTGGCGGCCGAACTGAAGTAATCGAGAGTATGCGCATTCACGCGCTGCACAGCTGGGACGTAACAACGTCCGAAGCAGCGAATATCCAGCGCGGCCTCTCCGCCAGTGTGGAGAGGTCGCGCCCTTTTTCGGGGACCCCTCGCCTTATAGCGGGTGTGGACCTGAGCGTCGACCGCCTGCGCAAGCGAGGTCGTGGCGCAGTGGTCGTCCTGCAGTATGACGACCTCAGTCCGGTCGAGGTTCGTACGATCGAGACTGACGTGCACTGGCCCTACGTGCCCGGCCTGCTGTCGTTTCGTGAGGCGCCGATCGTTCTCGCACTGTGCGTAGCTCTCAGCAACACTCCGGATGTTGTGCTGGTCGATGGACATGGCATTGCTCACCCGCGCGGCTTGGGGCTTGCGTCACATGTTGGCCTTTTTCTCGACTGCACAACCGTGGGCTGCGCGAAATCACTGCTCTGTGGCGAGCACGCCCCGCTTGCTGAGGAGCGTGGGTCTACCACGGACATAGTGCTTGACGGCAGGGTGGTCGGCGTTGCACTTCGGACGCGTACCGGTGTGAAACCCGTGTACGTATCCATCGGACATAAAACTGACCTTGCCAGTGCTGCCGAGTGGGTGCTACATTGCGCGGGTAGGTACAGGCTTCCGGAACCCACCCGGCTTGCTCATCTTGCGGCTTCCGGAAGGGTCCACGCTTCGTAGCCTGCTATATATACGTGCGGGAGGAATCACGATGTACGAATTGCGTGACGATATAGAAGCACTGCTGCGTCGGTTGTCCGACGTCATGGTGCGTCTTTGACATACCCGCACAGGAACATGAAATAGCGGAACTCGAACAGCGTGCTTCTGACCCGGACATCTGGAAAGACCAGCGCGGGGCCAAGGCGCTCATGCGCGATATGACGTCCCGCAAGCGACTCGTCGAGACCTGGCGCTCCATGGAAAAAGAGACCAACGACCTGCGCGAAGTCGTCGAGCTCGCACTTGATGAGGAGGACGGGTCCGTTCAGGAAGATGTCGCCAGAGAAGTGCGCGGTCTCTGGAAGCGCTTCGAGAAAGAAGAGACGATACTTCTGCTCTCCGGCGAATACGACGATCACGACGCGCTTCTGAACGTTCACGCCGGAGCGGGAGGTACAGAGTCGCAGGACTGGGCGGCCATGCTGCTGCGTATGTACATCACGTGGGCGGAGCGGAATGGTTACGAGGCCGAAGTCCTCGATTCTTCTGAGGGCGACGAGGCGGGCATCAAGAGCGCGTATATCAGCGTACGCGGAGATCATGCATATGGGTATCTCAAGAGCGAGAGAGGCGTTCACCGTCTCGTGCGCCTGTCTCCATTTGATGCCGACCACGCGCGCCACACGTCCTTCGCACTTGTGGAAGTCCTTCCCGAGGCGGAGGAACAGGTGGATTTCACCATTCCGACTGACGATCTCAGGGTGGATACGTTCAAATCGAGCGGCCCGGGCGGGCAGCACATGCAGAAGACGAGCAGCGCTGTGCGTATAACCCATATCCCTACCGGATTGGTCGCCACGTGTCAGAGTCAACGCTCCCAGCATCAGAACCGCGATGTTGCCCTCAAGATCCTGTACGCCCGGCTGCTGCAGATGGAACGCGAGAAGCAGCAGAAGGAGCAGGACCGCCTGAAAGGCGAACGAGTGGATGCCGGATGGGGTAACCAGATACGCAGCTATGTTCTTCATCCGTACAAGATGGTTAAAGACCATCGCACCGGCCATGAGACGTCTGCGGCCGAAGCGGTGCTCGATGGCTCACTGGACGAATTCATCAATGCTTACCTTCGGACCCTTGTAGGAGAATCATGAAGAGACTGATTCTGTGTGCCGCCGTGCTGGCGCTCGGCGTTATTCCTCTCTCGCATGCGCCGGCGTTCTCGGCGCCCGATTCACTCGCTGTGGTGGATAGCGCCGTATCGGTGCAGTTCCCGTCGAGCCTGGTCTTCAGCATAGACGCTGAAGGACCGGCCGAAATCGAGGACATTCGCCTGCACTATCAGGTTGACCGCATGAAATATGCTCCCACCACAAGTGAAGCATGGCCCGAATTCACCCCGGATCGACGTGTCGACACCAGTTGGACATGGGATATGCGTCGCGCCAGTCTCCCTCCCGGGGCTGTGCTTACGTACTGGTGGACCCTGCGCGATGCCGATGGTGCGACCGTGGAGACTGTGCCGAAGGAAATCGCCTTTGAAGACGACCGGTATGACTGGCGTGAGCTTGAGTCGGACGACCTCACGCTTCACTGGTATTCCGGCGACGAGGAGTTTGCGACCACACTGATGGAAGTCTGCCAGGATGCTATCGATACCCTTGCGGCTGATGTGGGAACCCGTTTGGGGCAACATATCGAGGTGTATCTGTATGCATCGTCAGCGGACCTGAGACAGGCGATGGTCTATCCGCAGGAATGGACCGGGGGAGTCGCATTCACCGAGTACGGCATCATTGCCATCGGCATGGGACCGGGCGACCTTGAGTGGGGTATACGAGCGCTCCGGCATGAATTGACGCACCTGGTGGTACATGCCGCAACGTTCAGTCCGTACGGCAACCTGCCGACATGGCTTGATGAAGGCCTTGCGATGTACAACGAGGGGCAGCCGGCAGCCGGTTTTGAGAACATACTGCGGAATGCCGTTGAGAATGAGGGGCTCTTGTCCCTTCGTACCTTGAGCGGACCCTTCTCAGCCGATCCAACGAAGGCATATCTCTCGTACGCACAGAGCCACAGCGTGGTCGAGTACCTGCTCGGAGAATACGGCAGCGACAGGATGCACCAGCTTCTTATGACGTTCAAGGCCGGGGCGACGATCGACGCAGCGCTTGATGACACGTACGGCATCGACCTCGATGAGCTCCACGCTGACTGGTATGCGTGGGTCCAGCAGGAGTATGCCAGTGTTTGAGCGACATGTCCACGAGTATCAATCGCCGGCGCACCCCGGCGTCAGAAAAGCAGCCCGTATCGCCGTTCTTGCTTGTTCCTGCCTTGCCATCATCTTTGCCGGTGGGATCGGATGCTCTCCTGAGGAGAACGGAAGTGCTCAGGGCCGGTCTGATTCTGTCCTGCACCTTTCCGACGCCGGCCCGGTCACGCTGGATCCTGCGATATCGGGCGATATGAGCTCGCACAAATACGTGAAGCACATCTACAGTGGGCTTGTCAGGTTGAACTCCGACCTGGCTGTCGAGCCCGACATCGCCGAAGACTGGACAGTTTCGGACGATGGGACGACGTATACGTTCTACCTGCGCGACGACGTTCGATTCCATTCGGGCGACCCCGTGACAGCTGCTGATTTCAAGTACTCATGGGAACGTGCATGCAGTCCGTCGACCGGTTCCAGTACTGCGTCTACCTATCTTGGAGACATAGTCGGAGCTGATGAGATGCGTGCAGGCGAGGCGCAGGAGCTGGCGGGAGTGACCGTCGTGGATGAATACACTCTCAGGGTCGAAATCGACCTGCCAAGGTCGTATTTCATCGACAAGCTTACATATCCGACGACGTTTGTGGTCGATGAAGCTACAGCCTCATCGGGTCACGGCTGGTGGCGCGAGCCAAACGGGACCGGCCCGTTTGAGCTGGCGCGCTGGGACCAGGGTAACCTCATCGTGCTGCAGAGGTACAGCGACTATTACGGCACGAGCCCGTCGCTGGAAGAGGTCCATTTTCACCTGCTGGCGGGAGTCCCGATGTCCCTCTATGAACAGGGAACGATAGACGTCGTCAACGTCTCGTCATCCTATATGTACCAGGTGACCGACCCCGCCAATCCGTTCAGCGAACAGTTGATATCGACACCTGAACTGAGTCTTTACTACATCGGATTCAATGTGGAGGCGCCGCCGTTTGACGATCCGCTCGTACGGCGTGCGTTTTCTCATGCGGTCGACCGCGAACGCATCGTAAGCGTTCTCTTCAATGACAGCGTTACGCTCGCGGGCGGCATACTCCCTGCGGGTCTTCCGGGGTACGACCCGTCTCTTGATCCCTATCCCTTTGACCCGGAACGTGCTCGCGAACTGCTCGCCGAGTCGTCGTACGGTTCGGCCGAAGCGCTGCCTCCGATAGTGGTGACGGTGTCCGGATATGCCAATAACGTCACCGGATATGTCGCTGCGGCGATGCTTGACTGGCAGGAACACCTGGGCGTCGATATCTCGGTACGACAGCTTGAACCGGACATCTTCCTTTACGAGCTGCCCGGGGAGAAAGACGGAATCTTCGCTATGGGGTGGATTGCCGACTATCCCGACCCGTACAACTTCCTCGGCACGCTACTCAGTAGCGGTAAGCCTATGAACATATCCGGCTACTCGAATCCCGAATTCGATGAGCTGCTTGATAGTGCCGCAGCCGAAGACGATGAGGAAGAGCGACTCCGTCTTTACAATCAGGCCGAGCGAATGGTTGTTGAGGATGCGCCGTGTCTGCCGCTGCTTTACGGCGCCAACCACGTTCTTGTACGGCCCTACGTCACCGGCTATGAACCTGGTCCGCTGGGAATTGCAGACCTGACAGAGGTACAGGTCGATAGGCCGTAGCGACCGGCTCAACCGTCCGGCAGCGCGCGGTAAAGACGTGTGACTTGTGCCCGGAGAGCTTCGATATCGCCGTTATTCTCTATGACCGCGTCTGCGTAAGCGGCTTGTTGTTCGGCCGGCATCTGAGTTGACAGACGTGCGCGCGTCGCTGACGGCGGCTGGTTACGGTCCCGCTCAAGTCGCTCAAATACCTTCTCTTCAGGAGCCACGACAACCCAGACTCTATCCACGAGGCTCGCCCAGTCCGCCTCCAGCAGAAGCGTGGCTTCAACTGCTGCGCACCGATTTCCCTGTTGCTCCAGTCTTCTGAGGCGCCTCTGGACACTCTCTCGCGTCGCCGGATGAACGACCCCGTTGAGCCATCTCCTCGCTGCGGAGTTGTGAAACACGACTTGTCCGAGCGCACGCCGGTCGATTCCCCCGTCCGGTCTCTGCACCTCCGGTCCGAAATGGTCGACTATGGTCTTCCATACCCGTGTGCCCCGCCGGTAGGTGCTGTGCGCAACCCTGTCCGCGTCGATGGTCGGACAGCCGAGCTCAGCAAGCATGCGGCACACGGTACTCTTGCCGCTCCCGATTGTGCCTGTCACTCCTATCACCACCATTGCCGGGATTATACAGTGTGCTTCGCAATGGCGGACACGAGCGCTATAATGGGGCCGATGGAACGAGAGGCCGAACTGTATGATGTGCTGACTGAAGGGCAGGTCGAATGCCATCTGTGTCAATGGCGCTGCCGCATAAACCCCGGAAGGTCTGGTGTCTGCCGCGTCCGCATTAACCGTGAAGGCTCGCTTTATACCGTCAACTACGGCGAAGTCTCATCCATAGCCGTGGATCCCATCGAGAAGAAGCCGCTGTTTCATTTCTACCCGGGAACTCGTGTTCTTTCTCTCGGCAGCTTCGGGTGCAACTTTCATTGCGTTCACTGTCAGAACTGGGAGATAGCCTGCGCCGAGGTTCCTTCGGAATCACACTACCTCTCCCCTGAGGACCAGGTTAATCTGGCACTCGAGCGTAATTGTGCCGGGATTGCCTGGACCTACAACGAGCCTGCTATCTGGTTCGAGTACACGCGCGACTCCGCAAGACTGGCCCGGGAGAAGGACCTCTATACCGTGTACGTCACCAACGGTTTCATGACTGCCGAAGCGCTCGACGCGATCGGGCCCTGGCTTAACGCGTGGAGGGTGGACGTGAAGGGGTTCTCGGATGCTGCGTATGCACGGATCGCAAATGTGCGGGACTGGCGCGGAATCCTTGAGGTCGCTGAGCGGGCACAGGACAAATGGAGAATGCACGTGGAGGTGGTGACCAATATCGTTCCCACCATTAACGACGACGAGGAGCAACTGAGAGGCATCGCGGAGTGGATTGTGCGGGCGCTTGGCCCGCTGACTCCCTGGCACGTTACTCGTTTCTTTCCGATGTACCAGTTGCGGGACGTTCCGATGACTCCTTCGTCGACCATTCAGCGTGCCGTGGCCATCGGGCATGAGGCCGGTCTCAGATTTGTGTACTCCGGCAATACGCCGGGCGACGGCAATGAGGATACGGTGTGCTACTCGTGCGGACGTACCAACGTGCGGAGGATGGGGTACGGACTTGAGCCTGTCGGTCTGAATGAAGGACGCTGTGCTTTCTGCGGCGCTGACTTGAACATACGTACATAGACAAGGCCGACCGCCCGGCAAGGGTCGGCCACCGGGGAGGCTGCAAATGGCCACGGATTCCAATCCAGTTGTGGACCTTGCCAGGGAGACCGTTGAGCGTTTCGTGAGGGACGGCGTCGTCATCCGTCCTGAAGTGTCGAGCCCTCAACTGAAGGAACGGGCCGGTGTGTTCGTCTCGATCCACGAGAACGGCGAGCTCCGCGGCTGCATCGGGACGTTCGAACCCACTAGAGAGAATGTAGCTGAAGAGATCGTGGCTAACGCGATCAACGCCGCCACACACGACCCGAGATTCCCTCCGGTATCATCGTCAGAACTGGGCTCGCTGGATTATAATGTCGATATCCTTACTTCACCGGAGCCCGTTGAGTCGCTCGAAGACCTCGACCCGAAGAAGTATGGCGTTATTGTCGAATCCGGCGGCAGACGAGGACTGTTGCTGCCCGATCTCGAGGGCGTTGAATCAGTAGCCCAGCAGGTCGGTATCTGCCGCATGAAGGCAGGAATCGGGCCATCGGAGCCTGTTCGACTTTACCGTTTTGAAGTGCGACGATTCAGCGAATCCGATCACTGATACAACCCCGTTGGAAAGGGGGCCTGTGTGGCTAAGTTCGTCCTGACACCAAAGGATACCCGCTTCTACGACTTCTTTGAAGAAGATGCCAGGAATCTGGTGAAGGCTGCAGAAGCCCTGGTGGAATTCTTCGAAAACGAATCTCCTGACCGGGAGCAAAGGGCCCGGGAATTCAAAGCGCTTGAAGAACACGGCGACTCCATCACGCATGAGATAATCAAGCGGCTTCACCGGAGCTTCGTAACCCCCATCGACCGTGAGGATATCGCTGAACTGGCCCACGCGATGGACACCGTGATGGATTTTATCGAGGCCGCAGCCAGGACGCTTGTGTTGTACAAGATGGGTGAGCCAACGCAAGAGGCCCGGGAATTGACGCGCATCGTCCTTTCCATTGTGACGAAGTTGCAGGAGGCGATGCCTCTGTTGCGGGACAGAAAGAAATTCTCAGGCATTCTGCGCGCGTGCGTGGAGATCAATAGCCTCGAGAACGATGCGGATGATGTGCATCATGCGGCTCAGGCGGCGTTGTTTGAGAAGGCCATGGACACGTGCGAAGTCATCAAATGGCGGGAACTGTACCAGCACCTGGAAAACGCGACTGATGTTGGGGAGGATGTGGCAAATATCCTTGAGGGCATCGTCTTGAAACATGCCTGATTCAGCCCTGTTACTCGGCCTTGTGGTCGTGTCGGCCGTTGGCTTTGGCATAGTCAACGGTGCTAATGACGCAGCTAATTCGATTGCCACCGTCATCGGTACACGCAACCTGGCGCCGCGGACCGCACTTATCATGGCTGCGACGGCCGAATTCCTCGGAGCCGCAACGGGTACGGCTGTCGCGAAGACGATAGGCAAAGGGATAATCATCCCGGAAGCCATGACGATGGGAATCGTGCTGGCAGGGGTTCTGGCCGTCATCGTCTGGGGTGTCAGCGCCACTGTACGAGGGTTCCCCATCAGTCTTACGCACAGCCTTGTCGCCGCGCTTGTCGGCGCGGGGCTCTCTTACAACGGAGTATGGATAATCAACTGGGCAGTGCTGGGCAGAGTCTTCTCTGCGGTTGGCATCGCTCCATTGCTCGGTCTAACAGGTGGTTTCAGCGTGATGCTTGCCATACTGTGGCTTTTTCGCAAGATGAAGCCGGCCGCAGTGCGCACAGTGTTCAGCAAACTCGAGGTTGGCTCGTCCGCGTTCCTGGCCTACAGTCACGGCAAGAATGATGGTCAGATGCCGATAGCACTTATTGCCATGGGCGTGCTTGCCGCCGGCGGAACGTCTGAGTTCGAGATTCCCATATGGGCCGTAATCCTGTCGGCAGGCGCCATCAGCTTTGGAACGATTATCGGAGGCTGGCGTGTGATCCGAACGGTCGGTATGCGCATGACATCGCTGCGCCCGTCGGCTGGATTCGCCGCCGAGGCTTCTGCGGCGACCATTATCGAGATAGCGTCTCATCTGGGTATACCTGTGAGCACCACGCATTGTGTCAGCAGTTCAATCATGGGCGTCGGCGCCACGAGACGGGTCTCCGCTGTGCGGTGGAGCATCGCTCAACGCATAGTGATTACGTGGGTGCTGACGTTCCCCGCCTGCGCCGCCCTGGGCTGGTTGTTCGGGACGGTGTTTCAGCACCTTGGATGAGGAAAGAAGAAGGGGTCGGCGCCCTGCAGGCGCCGACCCCTTGTGATGGCTCAATAGCGGGAACTAGAGCAGCGGGAGTTCCCTGCCCAAATCGGTCAACTGGTGAATCTTCGTCTGGGTGTCCTGTATCTGTCCCTGGTGTGTCTCTGCGTATCTCGTTGCCTGCGCGTACATGTCGGCAATGCGCGGGACGTTGGAAAGCTGAGACAGGATCAGCGTGAGGTCGATGAAGTGCTTCTCGCCGGGGAAATCGCCGCCCCGTATCAGCGCGTTCGGCGCGAGCTCAGCGATATAGTCGCTCACGGCCTTCACCATGTCCATATTCATTTCCTTGGCAGGACCTGACAGGATGTAGATGCACTTGGCGGCATCAGGCGGGCTGCACGTGATTGAGAGGTCGGTTATCGCCGCATCGAGCGCCTGTGATCCTCTGAAGCTCTCCGTTGCCTTATCTCTGAACTGCTTCTTGGCAATCTCCCACGGGAACCGGAACGCGGGCAGCTCGGTGCGCCCTATGCCGATTGCGGTCCAGCCTTCGAACGATGCGATGAGGTCTCCGGCGTCGACCGTTCGTGCTCCGACGTACTTGCGCGACGTTACCTCGCCTGCGCACATCATGTCGTAGAAAGGCTCTACGATGATGCGGTTTATCTTCTCCATGTTGTTTGCGAGGCTTGAGTCCTTCTTGACGTACCGCTGGTTGTCGGCCAGGAAGACAGCGTCCGCCGCCTCGTAGGTCGATTTCAGGCACGTGGCGCTGTTGTACACGCTTCTTGCCTCACTGAACTGCTCGTGCTCAAACGGCAGCACCGCGAGGGCGTAGACAGGCTTGTTGACGTAGCGCTCCTTGAGCATCCTCACGATGACCGGCAGCGATCCCGAGCCGGTGCCGCCGGCGGTCCCGCCGACAACGAGGAATGCGTGCGTTTCATAGAAGCGCCGTTCGCTCTTGAGGGCGTCCAGTATCTTGTCCCCGTCCTCACGTGCGAGCTGGGCGCCCAGCTCATTGATCTTGCCCACTCCGTGCCCCAGCGTCTGTCTCAATCCCATAAGTATCCGGTGTGAGTAGTCGTTCTTGACGAAGCGCAGGCCTGTAAGGTCTGCCTGGTCGGTATTGGCCGCCACCACGATCGGTGCGATGGTAGCTTTCCTCTCAGATTGCGCCTTCAGGTTGATGCGTGCGAAATGGTCGGCGATCCGGCATCCGCATTGGCCCAGTCCGATAACCGCTAGTTTCATGCTCTTTCCTCCAGTTGAACTGCTCCGGTCTTGTCGTCGCTAGTCGTACAGCCCCACCCGGTCGCGGATTATAAGTACGTATATCAGTGCGCCAACAAGCACGGCTGCAAGTACTATCACCACTATGAATGCCCATGTGGGCATGAGACCTGCCTTGAAGTTGTTCGATGCGCTCCACCCGCTGTCATTGAGCGCCCCGTCCACCGCCTTGACTCGCCAGTAGTACGTGCCGTAGGGCAGCGCCTCTGCCTCGGTGAGCGTGTAGCTCATCTCAGGCCCGGTGGGAGAGACTATGAGAGAGCTGCCTTCCGCCACCAGTCCGGACTTGGATATCACTACCTGGCTGAAGTCGGGCATTGTCGATATCTGCACGCTGTATGTCACACCGCTCGGGTCGTCCACCACTTCCCACGTGAGAGTCGGGGTCTGACTGCCAACCAGTCCGACACGTGTCCCGTTCTCGGGCGAACTCGGAGTCGGCTTCGGGGGAGGCGTTGATTCCATCGTGAATGTGACATTCAGCGTGGTCGAACCGTTTGTATCGTCGTCGAAGGTAGCCGCGACTGTGTGATCTGTGGTGTGGGTGCTCTGTGTATGAGTGGCTGCAAAGGTGATGCCGGTGAGCGTGCCATCGGAGTTCGTCGTGCCGGTTCCTTTTGTATCACCATCGTATGTAACTGTCACAGATGTATCGGCCGGCAGACCCGTCCCGGTGACTTCGATCTGCGTGCCTACGTTGCCGCTTGTGGGTTCCATTGCCACCGAAGGCTCTACTTCGAATTCCTTATCGTCGACATCGGATGCGTTGGTGTCATCGCCCTCAGCGTCTATATCGTGGACGCCCATCGCGGCCTCGGGAACCGTCACATCGACCTCGAATGTGCCGTCGCTCCCTGCCTGGAAGGCCGACTTGGCCACTTCTCCGTCGAACAGGATGACGACATCATCCTCGTTCTCCTGGAAGCCGCTGCCTGTTACCGCAAATGTGCTTCCGACTATGCCTGTGGAGGGCTCGATCTTGATGCCGGGC